>SLRI01000210.1 GCA_007131045.1 Rhodospirillales bacterium | reverse complement strand
CGGCAGCGCCGTCAGCGTGGTGACGTCCGGATGATCGGCCACGCCGGCGAACCGGCACCGCAGCACGGCCCGCGCCGGCGGCCAACTCTCACAAGTCAGCACGGCCTGGTGCCCGGCCGCGTCCAACCCGAGCTCGAGCCCGCCGATCCCGGCAAAAAGCCCCGCAACCTTCATCGAAACCCTCTCGCCATCGCCCGAGTTGTGCCGAGAGGACGCCCGCCAGGCAAGCCGAAGCCGCCACTCCGAGGCCATAAGCAAGGCTTATCCCGAATCGTATGCCCGCACACAAACGAGAGAATCATGCGTCATATATCGACTCATTCCGTCTCGGGTTGTGCCGCTATACGACACATAACCCGAGAAACGAGTCGGTATATGACACCTGACCCGAGAAATGAGTCGATATATGCGCCATCATGATTCCTTATGGCGCATAAAACGACACATTTCGCCCGATTCGGCTACGAACGAACCCGGGAAATCGACGAACGAACCCACCGAATCGACGAACGAACCCGGCTGGAGAGCGATCGAACCCGACTTTTGCGAACGAACCCACGGGGACAGCTTGTCGCAGGGGCGGGAGATTCAGTGTTGCGTCGCAGGGGCTTGGATGATTTCAGGGGCGCTATCGGGCGGCCGGGGCAAAGGCGCCGGTCGGGCTGGTGCCGTTTTGCCGAGTGAACCCGGGCGGGCGTTGACGTCGGGATCGAAATAGGCTATTATGCCTAGATCGTCGTCAGTCGGGGACGGCGCTCAAGAGGTTGAGGGCGCGGAGCAGGTCGCCGGACTCGATATCCCAGAAGCTGGCGGTGTAGGTCCGCTCGATGGTCTCCGAGCGGAAGATGCGGCTGAGCGCGCTGTCGACGGCGAGGCGGAAGGTGGTGTCGCCGAGCGGCAGGGCGAGCGCATAGGGCTCGTGGCTGTCGACGGCGACGAAGTCGGCTTGGCGCCCGACCCCCGATGGCGCCGAACTAGTGGAGCTTCAGGCAAATGTCATCAGCACCTGATCGGCGCTCACCGTGTCCCTGGGCCCGATCTCGACCGTCGCCACCGTGGCGGCGCGCTCGGCCTGCAAGACGTTCTCCATCTTCATCGCCTCGAGCACGCAGAGCGTCTGGCCGGCCTCGACCTTTTCGCCGACCGCCACTGCCACGCTCACGATCATCCCCGGCATCGGCGAGAGCAGCAGCCGGGTTGTGTCCGCCTCGGGCTTCTCCGGCATCAGCTGGGCGAGTTCGTAGGCCCGGCGGCGACGGACCAGGATCTTCACCTGCGCCCCCTTGTGGGTCAGCGCGAAGCCTTCGGGCAGCCGTTTGCAGCCGGCCGCCACCATCTCGCCGTCGATGCTGGCCCGTGCCAGCTCGAGGCCGGGCCGCCAGCGCAGCACCAGCTCCATCGCCGGTGCGGCGTCGATCGAGACCGCATAAGCCCCGTCCCGCTCGACCGCCTCGACCGCGAACGCCCGTCCGCCCACCTCGGCGACGAAGGCCGATGGCGGGACGAGTACCAGGCCCGGCAGCTGGCCGCTGATCGCTTGTGCCCGGGCGAGCTGGCGGGCGCGCATCGCCGTCGCCAGGGCCACGAGGCGCTGCAAGGCCGCCTCGTCGAGCTCCGGCGGGGTGAACTTGTCGCCGTATTCCTCGGCGATGAAGTTGGTGGAAAGCCGGCCCTCGACGAACCGGGGATGGCCGAGCACGGCATTCAGGAAGGAGAGATTGTGCGCCGGCCCCTCGATCACGAAATGGTCGAGCGCCTCGGCGAGCCGGGCCGTCGCCACCGCCCGGTCGGCGCCGTGGGCGCAGAGCTTGGCGATCATCGGATCATAGTGCAGCGACACCTCGCCTCCCTCGACCACCCCGCTGTCGACCCGGATCCCGGTCCCCTCGGGCTCGACATAGGTCGAGAGCCGGCCGGTCGAGGGCAGAAAGCCGCGCGCCGGGTCCTCGGCATAGATCCGGGCCTCGATCGCCCAGCCGTCGAGCCGGACCGCCGCCTGATCGAAGGCGAGCTTCTCGCCTGCCGCGATCTCGATCATCGCCTCGACCAGATCGATGCCGGTGACCAGCTCGGTCACCGGATGCTCGACCTGAAGGCGCGTGTTCATCTCGAGGAAGTAGAAGTTCTTGTCCTTGTCGACGATGAACTCGACCGTGCCGGCCGAATAGTAGCCCACGGCGCGCGCCAGCTCGCAGGCCTGCTCGCCCATCGCCCGGCGGGTGGCGGCATCGAGGAAGGGCGAGGGCGCCTCCTCCAGCACCTTCTGGTGGCGCCGCTGGATCGAGCACTCGCGCTCGCCCAGATGCAGTATGGTGCCGTGCTGGTCGCCCAGCACCTGGATCTCGATGTGCCGCGGTTCGAGGATGAACTTCTCGATGAACACCCGATCATCGCCGAAGGACGAGCGCGCCTCCGACTGCGCCCGCTCGAGTCCGTCCAGCAGCTCGCTCTCGGCATGCGCGATCCGCATCCCCTTGCCACCGCCGCCGGCCGAGGCCTTGAGCATGACCGGATAGCCGATCTCGGCCGCGATGCGCTTTGCTTGCTCGGGGTCACTGATCGCCTCGAGGGTGCCGGGAACCGTCGAAACCCCTGCCTCCCGGGCCAGCCGCTTGCTCTCGATCTTGTCGCCCATCGCCTTCATGGCGCGCACCGGCGGGCCGATGAAGGTGATTTTCTCGGCCGCCAGCGCCTCGGCGAAGGCGGCGTTCTCGGAGAGAAAGCCGTAGCCCGGATGGACCGCCTGGGCACCGGTTGCCTTGCAGGCCGCGACGATGCGGTCGATGCGGAGATAGCTCTCGGCAGCCGGGGCCGGGCCGATCAGCACCTCCTCGTCGGCCAGCTTGACGTGCAGGGCCCGCGCATCGGCCTCCGAGCAGACCGCCACGGTGCGGATGCCGAGCTTCTGGCAGCTCTTGATGATTCGGCAGGCGATCTCGCCGCGATTGGCGATCAGGATCTTGTCGAACACCGCGCGTTCCCCCGTCTCGTCAAGAGTAAAGAATGCGGGGAGGCATGGCCTCCCCGCGCCCCTCCGTTACTTTGCGGCGGCGTTCGTGACGGCTGCCGGCTCAAAGCGGAATATTGCCGTGCTTGCGCCAAGGCTCCTGCGTCCGCTTGGTCTGCAGCCAGCGCAGCGACTGGGCGATCCGGCGCCGCGTGCCGTGCGGCATGATCACGTCGTCGATGAAGCCGCGCCTGGCCGCCACGAACGGGTTGGCGAAGCGCTCGCGGTATTCCTCGGTCTTGGCCTCGATCTTGGCCGGATCGCCGGCGTCGCTCCTGAAGATGATTTCCACCGCACCCTTGGGGCCCATCACCGCGATCTCGGCCGTCGGCCACGCGTAGTTGACGTCGCCGCCCAGATGCTTGGAGCTCATGACGTCGTAGGCGCCGCCATAGGCCTTGCGCGTGATCACGGTGACCTTGGGCACGGTGGCCTCGGTGAAGGCGTAGAGCAGCTTCGCCCCGTGCTTGATGATGCCACCGAATTCTTGCGCCGTGCCCGGCAGGAAGCCCGGCACGTCGACGAAGGTGACGATCGGGATGTTGAAGCAGTCGCAGAAGCGGACGAAGCGGGCGGCCTTCCGCGAGCTGTCGATATCGAGGCAGCCGGCGAGCACCAGCGGCTGGTTGGCGACGACGCCGACCGGCGAGCCGCCGATCCGGCCGAAGCCGGTGATGATGTTCCTGGCATAGTCGGGCTGCAGTTCGAAGAAGTCGCCTTCGTCGACGATCTTGCGGATCAGCTCGGCCATGTCGTAGGGCTGGTTGGGGTTGGCCGGCACCAGGGTGTCGAGCGAATAGTCGTCGCGGTCGGTCGAATCCTCGGTCGGCCAGACCGGCGGCTTCTCCAGGTTGGAGGCCGGCAGAAAGTCGACGAAGCGGCGCAGCTCGGCCATCGCCTCGACGTCGTTCTCGAAGGCGAGATCGGCCACCCCGGACTTCTTGGTGTGCGCCGAGGCGCCGCCGAGCTCTTCTTGCGTCACCACCTCGTTGGTCACCGTGCGGACCACCTCGGGGCCGGTGACGAACATGTAGGAGCTGTCCTTGACCATGAAGATGAAGTCGGTCATCGCCGGCGAATAGACGGCACCGCCGGCGCAGGGGCCGCAGATCACGCTGATCTGCGGGATCACGCCCGAGGCCTTGACGTTGCGCACGAACACCTCGGCGTAGCCGGCGAGCGAATCCACCCCCTCCTGGATGCGTGCTCCGCCCGAATCGTTGATGCCGATGACCGGGGCGCGGACCTTGACCGCGCGGTCCATGACCTTGCAGATCTTGGCCGCATGGCTCTCCGACAGCGAGCCGCCGAAGACGGTGAAGTCCTGGCTGAAGACGAAAACGAGGCGGCCGTTCACCGTACCCTGCCCGGTGATCACGCCGTCGCCCGGGACGCGCTGCTCGGCCATGCCGAACTCGGTGCAGCGGTGCTCGACGAACATGTCGGTCTCCTCGAAGGAGCCCGGATCGAGAAGGAGCTCCAGCCTTTCGCGCGCCGTCAGCTTGCCGCGGCCGTGCTGCGCCTCGATCCGCCGGGCACCGCCGCCCTGCCGTGCCGCCTCCCGCTTGGCGTCGAGTTTGTCCAAGATGTCCTGCACCCGCCCGCTCCATGCCTCGTTTTGTGACGATCGCTTAGCATTCGGCGCTGCAGCATGCCAGCCCGACGCGGCAATTCGCGCCACGCGCCGATCACCCGGTTGTCATCAGCTTTGACAGCCCGAGGCGCCCGTCTATAGTCGATGCTCATCATTCGGGAGGATGACATGCAAAAGATGATGGGCGGCGTGGCCGCCATAGCGCTGTTGGTCGGGATGAGTGGACCGGTCGCTGCGCAAGAGGAGAAGTTCATCACCATCGGGACCGGTGGCCAGACCGGAGTCTACTACGTGGTCGGCCAGTCGATCTGCGGGCTCGTCAATCGCGGCCAGGCCGAGCACGGCGTGCGCTGCACGGCACCGTCGACCGGCGGGTCGATCGCCAACCTGAACGCGATGCGCGAAGGTGGCCTGGAGATGGGGGTGGTCCAGTCGGACTGGCAGTACCACGCCTATAACGGCACCTCGCAGTTCGAGGATCAGGGCCCGTACGAGGACCTGCGCGCGGTCTTCTCGGTGCATCCGGAGCCGTTCAACGTCATCGCCAGGGCCGACAGCGGCATCGAGACCTTCACCGACCTTCCGGGCAAGCGGGTCAATGTCGGCAATCCGGGCTCCGGTCAGCGGGCCACCATGGACGTCGTGATGGATGCCATGGGCTGGAGCATCGGTGACTTCGCCCTCGCGTCGGAACTGCAGTCGGCCGAGCAGGCCGGTGCCTTGGGCGACAACAACGTCGACGCGATCATCTTCACGGTCGGCCACCCCAACGGCTCGATCCAGGAGGCGACCACGACCACGGATGCCAAGCTGATTTCGGTCGACACCGAGGAGATCAAGACGCTGGTCGAGGAGCGGCCCTACTACGCCATGGCGACGGTGCCGGGCGGCATGTATCGCGGCACCGACGAGGACGTCACCACCTTCGGCGTGCTCGCCACCTTCGTGGCCCCGGCGACGGTCGACGACGACGTCATCTATGCGGTGGTGAGTGCCGTCTTCGACAATTTCGACCGGTTCAAGGGCCTCCATCCGGCCTTCGACGTCCTGACCGAGGAAGGCATGGTCAACAACGGCATTTCCGCGCCGTTGCACGAGGGTGCGGCACGCTACTACCGCGAACGCGGCTGGATCGACTGATCCGACTGACCGCCCGGTGAGCCAGCCTCACCGGGCGGTTTTTTTCGTGGCCAGCACGGCAGGGATGCCCACGACAAGAAAAGGTCAGAGCGATGATGGAGCGGCGGGACGAGACGCGGATGGCGGTCGATGCCCAGCGCGGCGGCGCGGGTGAAACCGACTTCAACGAAATAGTCGCCGCCGCCGATACCGGGGCGCGAAATCCCAGTGGTGTCACCGCCAAGGTGCTGTTCGGCACGGCGCTCGCCTGGTCTCTGTTCCAGCTCTGGATCGCCTCGCCGCTGCCGTTCATGTTCCGGATCGGGGTCTTCAACAGCACCGAGGCGCGCTCGATCCACTTGGCCTTCGCGGTCTTCCTCGCCTTCACCAGCTATCCGGCACTGGCGCGCAGCCCCCGGGACTACATACCGATCCAGGACTGGATCATGGCGGGCCTCGGCGCCTTGTCGGCCGCCTATCTCTACATCTTCTACACCGAGATTTCGCGCCGCGTCGGCGCCCCCATAACTCAAGACTACGTGGCCGCCGTCATCGGCATGATCCTGCTGCTGGAGGCCGCCCGGCGAGCATTGGGCCCGGCACTCGCCATCGTCGCCTCGATATTCCTGCTCTATACCTATTTCGGCCCCTACATGCCGAACATCATCGCCCACCGGGGCAACAATCTGGGCGAGATCGTCAACCACCACTGGATCACGACGTCCGGTGTCTTCGGCATAGCGCTCGGCGTCTCGACCAGCTTCGTCTTCCTCTTCGTCCTCTTCGGCGCACTCTTGGACAAGGGCGGGGCCGGCAACTACTTCATCAAGGTGGCGTTCTCGCTGATGGGCCACCTGCGCGGCGGGCCGGCCAAGGCCGCCGTCGTCTCCTCGGCGATGACCGGGCTGATCTCCGGCTCGTCGATCGCCAACGTGGTGACCACCGGCACCTTCACCATCCCACTGATGAAGAAGGTCGGCTTCTCCTCCGAGAAGGCAGGGGCCGTCGAGGTCAGCTCCTCGGTCAACGGCCAGATCATGCCGCCGGTCATGGGGGCCGCCGCCTTCCTGATGGTCGAATATGTCGGCATCCCCTATTTCGACGTGGTCAAGCACGCCTTCCTGCCGGCCTCGATCTCCTATATCGCGCTGGTCTACATCGTTCATCTCGAGGCCGTGAAGGCCGGGATGAAGGGCCTGCCGCGCGCCTACGAGCCGCCGCCGCTGCTCCGCCGCCTCGTCGGCATCGCCTTCGGCGTCGCCGCCCTCTCGGCCCTCTCCTTCGGCGTCTATTACGGCCTCGGCTGGATGCGCCCGGCCTTCGGCGATACCGCCAACTGGATCATCGGCATCGGCCTCTTGGTCGTCTATATCGGCCTTATCGCGTTCGGCGCCCGCTACCCCGAGCTCAAGCCCGACGATCCGAACGACAAGAACATCGTGCTGCCCGAGCCCGGGCCCACGGTGAAGTCCGGCCTGCACTTCATCCTTCCGGTGGTGGTGCTGGTCTGGTGCCTGATGGTCGAGCGCCTGTCGCCCGGGCTTTCCGCCTTCTACGGCACGCTCTTCATGATCTTCATCCTGGCGACCCAGCGCCCGCTCTTCGCCTTCTTCCGCCGCCGGGGCAACCTCTTGGCAGCCGCCTGGGCCGGCTTCGACGACCTGATCCAGGGACTGGTCGCCGGTGCCCGGAACATGATCGGCATCGGTGTGGCGACCGCCACCGCCGGCATCATCGTCGGTGCCGTCAGCCAGACCGGCGTGGGTTCCGCTCTCGCGGAGGTCGTCGAGGTCCTCTCGGGCGGCAACATGGTGGCGATCCTGTTCCTGACTGCCATCCTATCGCTCATCCTCGGCATGGGCCTGCCGACGACGGCCAACTACATCGTCGTCTCGGCCCTCCTGGCACCCGTGATCGTCACCCTGGGTGCCCAGTCCGGCCTCCTGGTGCCGCTGATCGCCGTCCACCTCTTCGTCTTCTATTTCGGCATCATGGCGGACGTGACGCCACCGGTGGGGCTGGCCTCGTTCGCTGCGGCCGCCGTCTCGGGTGGCGATCCGATCAAGACCGGTGCGATTGCCTTCTGGTACAGCTTGCGTACCGCTGCGTTGCCCTTCCTCTTCATCTACAACCCGGCTTTGCTCCTGATCGGGGTGGGCTGGATCGAGGGCATCTTCGTCTTCGTCATCGCGACCATCGCCATGCTGGTCTTCGCTGCGGCCTTGCAGGGCTGGTTCATCGACCGCTGCCGCTACTACGAAATCGCCATCATGCTGGTGATCGCCTTCTCGCTCTTCCGGCCGGGCTTTTGGATGGACATGATCTATCCGCCGTTCGAGCAGCGCGGCGGCGACGCCTTCGTCGAGGTGGTGGGCCAGGTCGAGCCCGGGGACAGTCTACAGGTCCGCATCTCCGGCATGGGCCCGTTCGGCGATCCCGTCGAGTTCGCGGTGCTGGTCGAGGTGCCGGAAGGAGCTACCGGCCAAGAGCGCGTCGAGAACATGGGGCTCGACCTGATCGAGCAGGATGGCCGGGTGATCATCGACAACGTCGCCTTCGGCAGCATCGCCCAAGAGGCCGGTCTCGACTGGGACCAGGAGATCCTCAGCGTCCGCGAGCCTTTGCCGCAGCCGCACCGCTACTGGATCTTCATCCCGACCTTCCTGGTCTTGGCCGGGCTGATCGCCATCCAGCGCAACCGGGCGCAAAAGCGCGAGGCGAGCGAAGCCGCCCCGGCCACGGCCTGAGGAGGGCCCCATGTACCAGCACATCCTGATCGCCATCGACCCCGACAGCAAAGGCTCCTGGGAAAAGGCCCTGCCGCAGGCGATCAGCCTCGCCCAGACCAACGGGGCGATGCTGCACATCATGACGGTGGTGCCGGACTACGGCTCGAGCCTGGTCGCCAGCTACTTCCCCAAGGACTTCGTGCAGAAGG
>SLRI01000150.1 GCA_007131045.1 Rhodospirillales bacterium | reverse complement strand
TCAGGACGGCAAACGGCAGCATGTACTGCACGAGGCCGAGGACGACGCCATTGAAGGTGTAGAGAATGGAGACGGTCGGCAGGCCGAGGCTGGCCAGCGCGGTGTTGACCAGGCCCTGCTGCCCCAGGACGATGAGCCAGCCATAGGCGCGCACGACCTGGCCGATGAAGAAGGGGAGGAAGAGCGAGACCAGCAGCAGCTTCTTCAGCCAGGGCTTGGAAGTGCGGACCATCAGCCAGGCGTAGGGCAAGGCGATCAGGAGGGTGAGGCAGGTGACGATGGCCGCTGCCATGAGCGTGCGGCCGGTGAGGACGGCGTAGACCGGGCGTTCCCAGAGTGTCGTGAAATTGGCGAGGCTCCAGGTGTCGCCCATGCGGAAGGTGGCGCGATCGAGGGTTTTCAACGACGCGTCGATCAGGGGTACGATGCCGGCGACGAGGAGGCCGGTGACCAGAAGGGCGGGCAAGAGGAAGAGCCAGGGGGTGAGCCTGCCGCCGCCTTTGGGGAAGAGGGTGGCGCGGGCGGCCTCGAGCGCATCGAGGAGCGCCATGCCGAACCCTCGGCCCTCGACCGTGGGTTGCGATTGTCGGGCGGCACTTCGGGCGCTAGGTACGGGCTCACGCATTGTCAAAGGCCGACCTTTCGGTCGGCTGCAAACGGAGTGGTTGGTGCATGTGGCTCGATGACGAGGACGACAAGAAGAAGGTGGAGGAGGCGCCGAGGCCCAGTTTGGTCGAGGAGAAGCTGTTCAAGAGCCGGACGGTGCTGATCACGGGCCAGGTCGAGCACAAGATGGCCAAGGCGGTGACGGCGCAGCTGCTGGCGCTCGCCGCCGATGGTGACGACTGGATCAACGTCTTCGTCAGCTCGCCCGGCGGGCATGTCGAATCGGGTGACATGATCTACGACATGCTCAAGTTCGTGGGCCCCAAGGTGCGGGTGATCGGTGCCGGCTGGGTGGCCTCGGCGGGTGCGCTGATCTTCGTCGGTGCGGCCAAGGAGAACCGCTATTGCCTGCCCAACACGCGGTTCCTGTTGCACCAGCCCTCGGGCGGGATGATGGGCACGGCCACCGACATCGGCATTCAGGCCGAGCAGATCATCAAGATGCGTGATCGGCTGAACAGGATCTTCTCGATGGAGACCGGCCAGCCGATCGAGCGGATTTCCAAGGACACCGATCGGGATCACTGGATGTTCCCCGAGGAGGCGATGGCGTACGGGCTGCTGCACAAGGTGATCCGGACGAAGGGGGAGTTGGGCTAGCACAAGATGACGGTGTCGCTGTAGACGGCGATCTTCTTGTCGGCGGTGACGAGGCGGAGCGGCTCGGTGAGCGCCTGCGCGACGAGCAGCCGGTCGAACGGGTCGCCGTGGTGCAGCGGCAGCGTGCCCACGGCGGCGGCGTGCTCGGGCGAGACGGCGAGGAGGTCGAAGCTCGCCCGGGTGAAATGCCCGATGGCTTCGGCACCCGAGAATGGCGGTGCTGTCGCCTTGCCGAGCGCGAACTTGATCGCGATTTCCCAGATGCTGACCGCCGAGACGTTGCATTTGTGCTCGGGCTCTTCGATCATCTCCACGATATGTTGCGGGACCCGTGGCCGATCGTTGAGCATCCAGATGGCTATCTGGGTATCGAGCAGCAGCCTCACTCGTCGTCGCCGAAGAACATCTTGTAGATCTCGTCGTTGGTCGAATCGAACTCTTCTTGGGTCGTCGAAGGATACTTGCCTTCGAGGAACCCGAGCTCCCGCTTTTTCCGTACCTCCGCATGCAACGGCACGAGCTTGGCGGCGGGCTTGCCGTTGCGGGCGATGATCACCTCCGTCTCGGCACCACTCTCCACGGCCTGGACCAGCTTCGAGAGCTTGGTCTTGGCTTCCAGCATGTTCACGGTCGTCATGGCAGGCCCTCCTTAGCTAACCCTGACTAAGGTAATCCCGCGCCGCTGTCGATGCAAGCCGTAGCGCCGAGGTTGCGAAGGGGGCGTGGGGGAAATCATTTCCCCCACAACCCCTCTTACCGTCAGCTCTGCATGATCTCTTTGAACTTCTGGAACCAGTCGCTCTCGTGCTCGACCAGGACCCGTGTCGGCACGGAGATGAGGCGGGCGAAGTCTTCCTCGGTCTGTGGGAAGCCCGGATCGCCGTCGAGGTCGGCGGGTGGGGTGAGGCCGGGGCGCAGGCCCGGGAGGCCGAGGCCGTCCATCCAGGTCTGCTGCGCGTCGTGGCTCATCGCGAGGTCGACGTATTCCCTGGCCCAGTAGAGCTCGTTCTCGGGCAAACCGCGTGGGATCCACATCGAATCGAGGTCGATCTTGGCCCCTTCGACGGGCACGGTCCAGGAAACCGGAATGCCGTTCTGCTTGGCCGCCCTGGCGTTGGAGAGGATGGTGCAGGCGACGTCGATTTCGCCGTTCTGGAACCAGGCGGTGAAGTCGGGGTCTTCGCCCAGGAGCGGGTCCTGGTCCCGGAGCTTGCTGATGAACTCCCAGGCCGGCTCCATGTTGTCCGGGATGTCCTCGAAGCTGCCGCCGCCCGCGATCTGCGCCGAGGGGTGAAAGCCGATGCCGTCGTTGTAGACGGCGACCCGGCCCTTGAAGCGCGGATCGAGTAGGATGTTCCAGCTCTCGGGCGGGCCCTCGGGGAAAGCCTCGTCGCGGTAGGCCAGGACGTAGACATAGGAGTACATGTTGATCATCGGCACGCCATCGAATCCGGCGGGACTTGCTGCGGGCAGCATCTCGGCGAGATTGGGCAGGTCGCCGAGGTCTTCGGTGACGCCCCGGAGGGCCGACTTGGTGGCGTTGGTGGCGGTGTCCCAATTGACGTGGATGGGCGGGATGCGGCCCTGGTCGACCGCGGCCCAGATCCGCGGCTGGATCTCGTTGTCCTCGGTGAGGTCGTGGCGGACGGCGATGCCGGTCATCTCGGTGAACGGCTGGGAGACGCCCTGGTCGAGCGAGTCGACCCAGACCCCGCCCCAGGCGCGGACGATGATCTCGCTGGGCTTGTCCTGGGCCATGGCGGCCTTGCGCCAGACCCAGGGGGCGGCGATCGTGGCCGATCCCAATGCAGCAGTCTGCAAGAGCCGGCGGCGGCCGATGATCGGGATTTTTTTGGTCATCTGAGGGTCCTTTTCGTTCTTGGTTCAGTCGGGGAAAAGAAGCAGGTGGGCCGGCGACCAGCCGATGGTGACGGCTTCGCCCGGCTCGTGCCGGCCGTGGCCGGCCGGGTCGTGGTCGAAGAGCTGCAGATGGGCGTCGCCGAGTGCCGGGACGCGGACCTGGTAGAGGATGCGGTCACCCTCGAACACGGTCTCGGTGACGATGGCGGGGAAGGTGACCAGGCCGCTGTCGCCGGGCTCGACCAGGCGGAGCTTTTCCGCACGCAGCGCTGCGGCGACGTGCGCACCTTCGGGTGCTTCGCCCACACCTTCGACGGTGACGTCGCCGATCCGGACGACCAGCCGGTCGCCCTGGCGGCCGATCACCGTGGCATCGAGGAAGTTGGTGAGGCCGAGAAAGCCCGCGACGAAGCGGTTGGCCGGGCGGCCGTAGGTCTCGGCCGGGGGTGCCGCCTGCTGCAGCCGGCCGTCGTGCATCACCATCACCTCGTCGGACATCACCAGTGCTTCGCGCTGGTCGTGGGTGACGTTGATGGTGGTCACGCCCAGCTCCCGCTGAATGCGACGGAACTCGAGCTGCATATCCTCCCTGAGCTTCCTGTCGAGGGCGGCCAAGGGCTCGTCGAGCAGCAGGATGTCGGGCTCGAAGACGAGTGCTCTGGCGATCGCGACGCGCTGCTGCTGGCCGCCCGAGAGCTCGTGCGGGCGACGCTCGCCGAGGCCGCCGAGCCGCACGAGGTCGAGATAGCGCTCGACCCGCTCGGCGATGCCGGAGCGGGCGAAGCGACGCATGCGCAAGGGGTACGCCACGTTGTCGAAGGCGGTGAGATGGGGGAAGAGGGCGAGCTTTTGAAAGACCATGCCGATCGAGCGGCGCCAGGGCGGGACGGCCTCGATGCGGCTGCCGTTGACCTCGATATGGCCGAAGCTGGGCGCGATGAAGCCCGCGATCATGCGGAGCAGCGTGGTCTTGCCGCAGCCCGACGGGCCGAGGATGGTCAGGAACTTGCCGGGCTCGAGGTCGAGCGAGACGGCGTCGACGGCGACGGTGTCGCCGAACGTCTTGCCCACGCCCGAAAGCCGCACCATCGGCTGCACGCCGTCTCCTCGACATTTGTTCTGTGTCGGAAAGAAAGTGCCGCGTGTTGCGTTGCAGGGCAAGGGACTACTCCTCGACCGGGTGACCGCCTCCCATGCTTGCGTGATGGAATTGCTAGACCAGCGCTCTAATTTCAATCAATTGCTGTGCCACCGATCTCGATCCAGGATCCCTGCCGTGCGCGTCAAAGCCAACCGCTGCCGCTGACGATAATCGCCTTCGGCTTGGCCGTGAAACTCGCCCCCTATCTTCAGCGCAGGCGCGGCGACAGTGGCGAGGCCGGCGGGCGCCGCTTGTGAGCCGCGCATTTCGCCGCCCTCAGGCCGGCCTCGGCGGCGCCATGTTGCGGCGCGTGTAGGCCGGCTGAAAGCCCATCTTGGTGATGTTGCGGTACGAGATCTGCGGCTCGCCCGGGACCTCGTCGCCGGTGCAGGAGACCAGGAGGCGGCAGCCGAGGTCGAGGGCGTGGCTGATCCGGCGGCGGAGCAGCGCCGATTGGCCGTTGAGGCCGCGATAGTTGGGTGAGGTCGCCCCCCAGTCGAGCCAGGCGATGTCGTTCTCGATGTAGAGGGTGCCGCAGCCGGCGGGCTGGCCCTGCCAGGCGGTCATGAAGACGTGCCACTTCGGGCGGCCGACCAGCGAGGCGATGACGCCTTCGCCCTCGGGTCCGAGATCGAAGGCGTCGGCGGCGATCCGGCCGAGGGCCTTGGCATCGGCGGCACCGGCCTCGCGCACCTCGAGCCGGGTCGGCGCCTGGGGCGGCCGCTCGCGGCCGCGGCTGAACTTGACCCAGGCGCGGGCCGAGACGAGGCCCTTGGCCTTCAGGCGATCACCGAGCTCCGCCGGCCGGGCCTCGGGGTGGAGGTGGACGAAATAGCGGCTGACGCCGGCCTCGCGGTAGCACTTCAGCACATTGTCGATGGTTGCGTCGTCGGCCGGCTCGTCGAGGCCGAGGCCGATCGTCCGGTTGACGACGATGGCGGTGGGGGCGAGCGCGCCGAAGGCCGAGACATAGGCGCCGCCCACGGCCCGGCTGGTCCGGCCGAGGCTCAAAGCCTTGCCGGCGAGCGCCCGGTTGAGATCGACGAGTGCCTGCCGCTCGATCCACTCGATCTCGTGCTGCATGATCTTTTCCCTCCCCGTCTTGTGCCGAACGCCGCGGCGCGGCAGCTTCGCATCTCACGACATCTGGTAGGGAAGCATAACATGATCGAGGCCACGGACGCCAATTTCGACCTTGCCGGGCGCAAGGCCCTGGTGACGGGTGCCAGCCGCGGGATCGGCGAGGCGCTGGCGTTGGGGCTCGCCCGTTTCGGTGCGGACGTGGCGGTGAGCGCCCGGGACGTGGCCCGCCTCGCCGAGGTCTCGGCCGCCATCGAGACCTTGGGGCGGCAGGCCGTGCCGGTCGCCATGGACGCACGTCAGGTCTCGAGCATCCGCAGCGGTATCGCCGAGGCGGCAGCGGCGCTGGGCGGGCTCGACCTTCTGGTGGTCAATGCCGGGATGGAGGAGGTCTGCCCGTCGCTCGAGGTCGAGGAGGCACTCTGGGACCGTATCCTCGAGACCAATCTCAAGGGTGCGTTCTTCACTGCGCAGGCGGGGGCCCGGCTGATGGTCGAGGCCGATAGCGGCGGCACGATCCTCACCGTCTGCTCCCTGACCTCGGCCGTGGGCGTGCCGACGGCCGCACCCTACGGCGCCTCGAAATCGGGGCTCTTGGGGCTGACGCGGGCCTTGGCCACGGAATGGGCGGCTTCGGGCATCCGGGTGAACGCCATCGGGCCCGGCTATTTCCGCACCGCCTTGACCGAGATGTTCTATGCCGACGAGGCGTGGCAGGATGCCATGCTCGAGAAGATCCCGGCCGGCCGGTTCGGCGATCTGCGCGATCTGGTCGGAGCTGCCGTCTTTCTCTCGTCGGATGCGGCGCGCTATGTCAGCGGGCAGATCCTCTATGTCGACGGCGGCTATCTCGCGGCCATTTGAGCTCGGGCCGTCTCCAGCTCGGCCAGGGCCAGCGCGATCTCGGCGGCGAGCCGGGCGTTGCTCAGCACGAGGGCGACGTTGGCATCCACGCTCTGCCCGCCGGTCAGCTCGACGATCCGGGCGAGCAGGAAGGGGGTCACGTCCTTGCCGCCGATCCCGGCCGAGGCCGCGACCGCCAGCGCATCGTGGATCGCCGCCTCCATCAGCTCCTCGGGCAGGGCCGCCTCTTCGTCGATCGGGTTGACGACGAGAGTACCGCCCGCAAAGCCGAGCCGGCGCTGGATGTCGAGGCCGCGCGCCAGCGTCTCGACGTCGTCGCAGCGGTGCGGGACGCTGAGCCCGCTCGAGCGGCAGTAGAAGGCCGGGAACTCGTCGGTCCGCCAGCCGCAGACCGGCACGCCCTTGGTCTCGAGGACCTCGAGGGTCTTGGACAGGTCGAGGATCGATTTGGCCCCCGCGCAAACCACGGCGACGGGGCTGCGGGCCAGCTCCTCGAGGTCGGCCGAGACGTCGAAATCGCGCTCGGCGCCGCGATGCACGCCGCCGATGCCGCCCGTGGCGAAGACCCGGATGCCGGCCAAGTGGGCGGCGATCATGGTGCCGGCGACGGTGGTCGCCCCCAGCCGCTCTTGCGCCAGGCAGGCGGGCAGGTCCCGCCTCGAGACCTTGATGACCGCCTCGCCCGAGGCGATTTGCTCCAGCTGGTCGGCATCGAGGCCGATCCGGATCCGCCCGCCCATGACGGCGATGGTGGCCGGCACGGCACCCGCTTCGCGCACGGTGTCTTCCAGCGCCCTGGCGGTCTCCAGGTTGCGCGGCCGCGGCAGGCCGTGCGCGATCAGCGTGCTTTCGAGCGCCACGATCGGTCGGCCGGCTTCCCTGGCGGCGGCGACTTCGGGACTAAAGGCGAGCAAATTTTTCATGCGCCGCACTATCGAGCCTGGATGCCAGGGCGCGCAAGTCCGGAATGGTCGGTGCCGACATCCCGTCGAGGACGGCGGCGGCGGCGAGCCGGCCGATGCGGGCGGCATCGCGGAGCTCGAGCCCGGCGAGAACGGCCACGAGCGTGGCGGCCGCCTGCGCATCGCCGGCGCCGGTGACGTCCTTTTTCTCGATCGCGAGGGCGGCGAGCCGGCTCACGCCGGTGGCATCGGCGATCACCAGCCCCGCGGCGCCCGCTCCCATGACGACGGCTTTGGCTCCTTTTGCCAGGAGTCCCAGCGGGTCGGTGTCGCCGGTGAGCATCGCGGCCTCGGCTTGGTTCGTGAACAGCAGGTCGACGACGGCGAGTCTGCCACGGAGCTTTTCGGCCTTGGCGGTCGAGACCGTGTCGAGGGCGACCAGCGGCGGGCGGGCCGGGTGGTGCAAGAGGTGGTCGATGCAGGCGGCCGGGAGGTTCGTGTCGATGAACCACGCGGCGGCCTTGGTGGTCGCGGCCGGCTCCAGGTCGGCGGGCATGACGGCATCGAGAACGGCCATGTCGGCGAGGCCCAGGGCGAGCTCGCCCGTGGGCTCCAGCACGGCCCAGTAGCGGGCGGTCGGGGCGTCGGCGGTGCGGTCGACGTTTCGGGTGTCGATCCCCTGCCCTTCGAGCTCGGCCAGGAGTGCGGCCCCCGCCGCGTCGTCACCGATGCGGCTCGCCAGGCTCACGCGGGCACCCAGCCTCGCCATGGCAACCGCCACGTTGCGCCCGACACCGCCCGGCGCTTCGCGAGATGCCACGGGGTTGGAGGTGGCGGGGGTGAGTGGCGCCCGGGTGGTCAGGCGGATGTCGAGGGCGATAGCGCCGAAGACGGTTACCGCGGATCCTCGCGACGCCGGGGCACACCGGGTATCTGGCGAAGGCGCAGCACGAGGCCCGGCAAATGATCGACAGCCGTGGTCCATAAAATGTCCTCGTTGACGTGCATATAGGCGTGCACGAGGCGGTTCCGCATGCCCGTTATGCGAGGCCAAGGGACATCGGCAAGTTCCTGCCGCGCCTCCATCGAAAGCTTGCTGGCAGCCTCGCCCACGATCTGTACCGCCTGCAAGAGCGCGAAGCGAAGCAGTTCATCGGCATCGAGGTCTTCGCGCTTGCGGCCATTGACGAAGCGCGTAGCGGCCTCTGCCGCATCGATGATGTGGCGAATGCGAACGAGGTCATCGCGCCTCATATGCCACCTGCGCTTCGCTCACCACCTCGTCGCGGAAGTAGGGGCTGAGGTCCCGAGCCGTTCTGACGTCGACCTTACGACCGCGCATGCCTTGCGAGAGATCGATTTCGATCTGCACCATGTCGAAAAGGCTCGGTCTCGCCTCCGGTAGAAACTCGACCAAGAGATCGATGTCGCTTTCCGGTCCGGCCGTACCCTTCAACTCGGAGCCGAACACCGACAGCTTCTTGATGCCGTGGCGGCGACAGATGGCGGCGAGCAGTTCCTTCTCGATCGGCAGACGCTTCGGCATGACCCGGCCTCCCTACCTACCTGGCAAGATGTCCCCTGCCCGCCTCGGC
>SLRI01000250.1 GCA_007131045.1 Rhodospirillales bacterium | reverse complement strand
GTGCGGGTCTATCACGTGGCCGAGATCCTGGCCGGCATCGGCACGGATCCGGGCATCGCCGAGCCCGGCAAGCGCTGAACGCGAGGAGGAAGCCGATGCAAGCGACGTCTCTCGCCTTCGAGGAGCAAGCCAAGATCGCCCTCGCCAACCCGGCCCTGCAGGACGCCCTGGGCAAGATCAAGACGGGCTGGCAGGCGAACCGGACCATGGCCGCGGCAGCATTGCCCGAATTCGAGGCGCTCCGCGATCGCGGGCGCGCGATCAAGAACCACACGCTCGAACATCTCGATCTCTACCTCGAGATGTTCGAGGAGAAGGTCACCGCGCAGGGCGGCCACGTGCACTACGCCCGGGATGCCGCCGAGGCCCGGCAGATCGTGCTCGATCTCTGCCGCACGGCGGAGGCCCGGTCGGTGACCAAGTCGAAGTCGATGGTCGCCGAGGAGATCGGCATCAACGAGTACCTCGAGGCCAACGGCATCGAGCGAATCGAGACCGATCTCGGCGAGTACATCATCCAGCTGCGCAAGGAACGGCCGAGCCACCTGGTCGGCCCCGCCGCGCATCTGACCAAGGACCAGGTCTCCGACACCTTCCACGAGCACCACAAGACCCCGAGGCTCGAGGATCCGACGGCCCTGGTCGGCGAGGCCAGGCGGGTGCTCCGGCAGAAGTATTTCGAGGCGGATGTCGGGATCACCGGCGCCAATTTCCTGGTCGCCGATACCGGCAGCTTCGTCACGGTGACCAACGAGGGCAACGCCGAGCTCACCCAGGGCCTGCCGCGCACACACGTGGTGATCACCAGCATCGAGAAGCTGGTGCCGACCATGGACGACGCGTTCACGCTGCTCCGCCTCTTGGCGCGCTCGGCGACGGGCCAGGAGTTCTCGTCCTATACCACGGTGATGACCGGCCCCAGGCGCACGGATGACCTGGATGGGCCCGAGAACCTGCACATCGTGCTGGTCGACAACGGCCGGACGAAGATGCTGGGCACGGCTTTTCAGGAGATGCTGCGCTGCATCCGCTGCGGCGCCTGCATGAACCATTGCCCGGTCTATCTGGCGGCCGGCGGGCACGCCTATGGCTGGGTCTATGTCGGCCCGATGGGCTCGGTCCTGACCCCGCAATTCGCCGGCATCGAGAACACCCGCACGCTGCCCAACGCCTCGACCTTCTGCGGCAAGTGCGAGGAGGTGTGCCCGGTGCGGATACCCTTGCCCAAGCTGATGCGGCATTGGCGCGAGGTCGAGTTCGACCGCAAGCTGACGCCGCCGACGGCCCGCTACGGGCTCCGCGTCTGGGGGTTCTTCGCCCAGCGGCCGGCGCTCTATCGGCTGGCGACGCGGCTGGCGATCGGCGTGCTCGGGCTCTTGGGCAAAAAGAACGGGCGGCTTCGGCGCTTGCCGTTGGCCGGCGGCTGGACGGTGAGCCGTGACCTGCCGGCGCCGACCGGCACGACTTTCATGTCCGCCTACAAGAAGAGCGGGGCGCGGGTGTCGTGAGCGACGGTCGCGAGGCGCTGCTCGGTCGGGTCAAGCAGGCGCTCGGGCGGACGCCCGACGAAGAGGTGCGGGCGCGCGATCGGGTCAGGGCCTGGGCGGCTGAGAGCCGAACGGCGTTCGTGCCGGCGCGCGGGCAGCTGGTGCCCGAGGACCGGATCGGACTCTTCGTCGAGTATGCCCGGGCGGTGCAGACCGAGGTCGAGCGGGTCAGCGGGCCCGCCGCCATTCCGGGCGTGGTCAGCCGCTATCTCAGGCGGCACAACCTGCCGCAGAAGCTGGTAATGGCCCCGGACCCGGCGCTCGACGAGGCCGACTGGTCGAGCCAGCCGCTGCTCAGGATCACCCGCGGGACGGCCGACGACAGCGACCAGACCGGGTTGACCCTGGCGACTGCCGGCGTCGCCGAGACCGGCACGGTGCTGATCGCCTCGGGTGCGCTGCGGCCGACGCTCCTGGCCTACCTGCCGGAGAACTGCATCGTCGTGCTGCCGACCGACCGGATCGTCGGCGGCTACGAGCAGGCGATCGGGCTGCATCAGGAGGAGATCGGCGAGCTGCCGCGCTCCTTGAACTTCATCACCGGTCCGTCGCGGACGGGTGATATCGCGCAGAAGCTGGAGCTGGGTGCGCACGGCCCGCGGCGGCTCTTCGTCGTGCTGGTCGATCCCGAAGCGGACGGGTCCGGGCCGGGCGCGTGAGCCGGGCCGGCCCGAACGGTTCGCAGATGATCCGCCGCCGCCGCGATCGGCAGCCGTCGCCGGACGAGCTGGCGCTCTGGCGCCGGGCGATGCGCGATGCCGAGCCGCTCGACGGTCGAACGCTGGAGCCGGTGGATCGACTGTCGGCCGAGCCGACCCCGGCGAGCCCGCCGCCCGAGCCCGCCCGCCCGGTGGTGCCCACCCGGCCGCCAACGGTGGCGTCGCAGCCGGCGCCGCACGGCATCGACCGGCGCACCCTGCAGCGGCTGAAGCGCGGGCTGGTCCGGATCGATGCCAGGCTCGACCTGCACGGCATGACCCAGGAGGAGGCGTATCGTCACCTGACGCTGTTTTTGGCGCATCACCAGCGGCAGGGTGCCCGCTGCATCCTGGTGATCACCGGGGTCGGCGAGCGGACCACGGGCGGCACGCTGCGCCGGATGACGCCGCGCTGGCTGGGCGAACCGGTCAACGCCGCCCGGGTGATCGCCCACAGCCCGGCGCAAAAGCGCCACGGCGGCGAGGGCGCGCTCTACGTCTTGCTCAGGCGGTTGCGCTAGTCGCTCAGCGCTCGAGCGCGAGCAGCGCCCGGTGGCCGTGGCGGATGGGCCGCGCCGTCCGGGGTTCGAGCCCCAGGACTTCGAGCAGCGCGCCCATGCGGGCGGCTTCGGCCGCTTCGACGGCGAGCGCGAGGCGGCCTTTCGGCGCCAAGAGTCGGCACGCTTCCTCCAGGACGCGGATCGGTTCGTCGGTGTGCTCCAGCGCGCCGTTCACGAGGACGACGTCGGCCACCTCGTCGTCGAGCGGGACGGCTTCGGGATCGGCGTGCTCGAAGGCGAGATCGGCGAAGATCCAGCGGTCGCGGAGCGCATTGGCGTGCTCCTGGTCGGCCCTGCTCTGGACGATGCCGCGGACCCGGCCGGCGGCGCCCACAAGCTGCATCGCGCGAAAGCTGTGGCCGAGCGACCGGCAGCCGAGATCGACCACGGTCTCGCCGGGGCGGGGTGCGGCGAGGTCGAGAAGGCCGGCGGCTGCTTCGTCTGCGGGCTCGGTGGCGAGTTGCGCGAGCACGGCTCGAATGTGGCCGAGCGGCAGGCTCATGGTGTCGTCTGGTCGTGGCATTCCTTCTCCCCCTGATTTGGGCAGATGATCCGATCATGCTAAGCTGCCGTCTCGGCAATTCGGGAAGCGGGTCATGGCAGCCTGTGCAGCCGGTGCCCGTTTCCACGCTCCAGGGGGATCGATGGTCGAGCTGCGCCTCCAGCGCTTCGGCGAGCCTGTGGCGCTCGAGCGGGTGCTCGGCGGCAAGTCTGTCACCTGGCTCGGTCACGGTGCCGGGCGGCCGCTTTGTCTGGTCGATGGCAGTCGTGCCCTGCCGCTCTTCGAGGCCCGGGTGCCGCCCGTCCGGATTAGCCAGCGCGGCTCTCGGGCGCGATCGGAGCGGCATCTGGTGCTGCATCTCGCCGGACACGGGTGCTACCGGGCGGCCGGAGTGACGGTCGAGCAGCGGCCCGGTGACGTCGTCGTCGTCGATGCGGCGGCAGCGGTGGAGGTCGATCATCCGGCAGGCGCGCATGTCGTGGCCCTGGCCTTGCCCGCTTCGCCCGCGACCACGACAGCGCTGCCGGTGCGGCGGCTTCCTGGCGCTGCCGGGCGGCTCGTCGCCCGCGAGCTCGATGCGCTGGCCGAGGAGGCGCCGGGCTTGGGGCCAGGGCTCCGGGCGGGGTTGGTCCACCATGTGGCGGGGCTGGTCGATCTGGCGCTGGTCGATGCCGAGCTGGAGGCCGGTGATCCGCTGGCGCTGCGGCGGCAGGAGGTGATCGGCTGGCTCGAGGCGCATCTCGCGGCGCCGGACCTCTCGGCCGAAGGGGCCGCTCGGGCGCTCGGCATCTCGCGGCGCTGGCTGCACGAAGTGCTGAAGGCCTCGAACACCAGCTTTCGCGACTACGTCACACGACGGCGGCTGGAGATTTGCCGGGCGCGGCTGGAGGACCCGGCGCTGGCGCATCAGTCGATCACGACCATCGCGCTGGCCAGCGGCTTCAACGATCTCTCGACCTTCTATCGCCAGTTCCGCCGCCGCTACCGGACGACGCCGCGGGCGGTGCGCGAGGCGGCACCGAGCGAGCGCCAGAGCGCCCTTGCGCAGTCCCTGGAAAAGGCGCAGCCTAGCTGATCGTGGTGCTCATGCGCGCCGGCTGTCGACCGGCTGCATGCCGGCTGGCGGATCGGAACTCTGGCCATGCGACTTTCGCTGACTTCTCGGCTGTCGCGGCGTCGTGCCGTGGTGCTTTCGGGTCTCGGCCTGGTCCTCGCCGGGAAGGCGGCTGGGGCGGAGGCACCTCTTGCCCCCTCGACCGAGGAGGCGGTCTTTCGCTCGCCTCTGGACGACAAGGTTTTCGTCGTCGACTACGGGCCCCTGGGCCGGGCCTCGCTCGGGCTCGATGTCCTGACCTTCAGGGCCGGAACCTTCGCCTCGGAGGGCTGCGAGCGCCTCGGGTTCAGGGCCGCCCCCTACTGGCTTCGGGGCCAGGGTGACGACGTCCATTTTCGTGCCGAGATGACCAGCGTCGAGCACGGCACGCTCGCGTTCGAAGGGCTGGTGCGCGGCGCCGAAATCGAGGTCGCCTCGCTCTGGACGCGGCAACGATGGTATCGGACGGTGCGGCTCGAGTCCTGGTATCGGGGCAGGCTCGCCCCACCGGACCGACCCCTGCCGAAGAAGTCGTGAACGACGGCGGCGGCCTCGGCACGCTGCGGCGCTGGCGCCGGCCGGCGCTGATCGTCCTGGGTTACGGGCTCGTCGTCGTCGCCGGGACCTATGCCGGCGACCTCGTGGTCGAGCATCTGGCTGTCGATCTCCGGCCGACCACCGAGTCGCTCGTTCATCGGCTGATCATGGCGAGCCTCGTGGCCTATGTGCTGTTGATGGCGCTGCCGTTCGTGCCCGGCGTCGAGATCGGGCTCGCGCTGATCTTCATGATCGGCGCCGATATCGTGCCGGTCGTCTACGGCTCGACCGTGCTCGCCCTACTGCTCGGCTTCAGCATCGGCCGGCTGGTCCCGGAACGGTTGCTCGAGGCGGGCTTCCTGGCCGTCGGCCTCGGCCGGGCCGCGGCACTGGTCGAGCGGTTGCGGCCGCTGCAGCGCGAGGCCCGACTCCAAGCGCTCGTGGCCGGCGCTCCGGGCCGGCTGGCCCCCTGGCTGTTGCGGCATCGCCACCTGGCGATCGCGGTCGTGCTCAACGTCCCGGGCAACAATCTCATCGGCGGTGGCGGCGGCATCGCACTCGCCGCCGGGATGAGCCGGCTGGTCTCGATCCCTGCCTTTTTGCTGACGGTGGCACTCGGCACCGCACCCCTGCCGCTCGCGATCCTGGTGATGGATGCCCTGCGCTGATCGGGCGCGGCACCCCCTATCGAGTTTCGTCTCGGATCGGTTAGGCTCACCGGGTTTGTCAAAAGGGGAAACGGGATGACGGAATCGCTACCCGAGGCGCTGCCCGTCGGTCGCTTGCGGCGGGTGATCGATCCGGCCGGACTCGAGCCGGCAGCAGCGGCTGAAGCCGAGCCGTTCGGCCACGGCCGCGCCCGCGACGCCATTGACCTCGCCTTGGCGCTGCCGATGGCGGGCGGGCATCTCTACGTCATGGGCCGTCGCGGGGTCGGCCGGCGGGCGGTTCTCGAGGCGGCGCTCGAAGCGGCGGCCGGGGAGAGATCGGCGGGCGACGATCTATGCTATGTCAGCGATTTTCAGGAGCCGCGCTGTCCCAAGTCACTGCATCTGCCGGCCGGGGTCGGGCGCAGGTTGGCGGCCGACATGGAGCGGCTGGTCGAGGATCTGGCGGACTCCTTGAAGGGGGCTTTTCAGAACGAGGATTACCGGACCCGCCGGCAGGTCTTCGAGGACGAACTCAAGGAGCGGCAGGAGGAGGCGGTCGAGGCGGTCGAGAAGGAGGCCAGGGAGCAGGGGATCGCACTCCTGCGCGCGCCCACCGGCTTCATCTTCGCGCCGATCAGGGACGGCCACGTCTTGCAGCCCGACGCGTTCCAGGCGCTGCCGGAAGAGGAGCGGCAGCGCATCACCAAGCAGATCGAGGGCTTGCAGAAGCGGCTGAAGGAGGCGCTCGCGGCGATCCCGAGCTGGATGCAGGAGACCCGCGCGCAGATCCGCGAGCTCAACGACGAGACCGCGGCCCTGGCGGTGGGCCACCTGATCGAGACGTTGCGCGAGCGCTACCGGGACCAGCCGGCGATCCTCGCCCATCTCGATGCGCTCGAGGCCGACGTGCGCGGCCATGTCGGGGTCTTTCTCGGCTATGCCGAGGAGCAGGAAAAGGCGCCGCATTCGACCTCGATCGAGGAACTGCCGCCGCCCTTTCGCCGCTATCGGGTGAACCTCCTGGTCGATCGCCAGGGCAGCGAGCGGGCACCCGTCGTCTTCGAGGACGAGCCGACCTTCGAGCGGCTGCTCGGGCGAATCGAGCAGCGCGCCGAGCAGGGAGCGCTGGTCACTGACTTCTTGATGATCCGGCCGGGGGCCCTGCACCAGGCCAATGGCGGCTTTCTCTATCTCGATTTGCGCAAGCTGTTGAGCCGGCCGATGGCCTACGAGGGTCTCAAGCGGGCCCTGAAGGCCAAGGAGCTGCGGATCGAATCGCCCTTGGCGGCGCTGGGCCTGATGGCGACCCAGAGCCTCGAGCCCGAGCCGGTGCCGCTCGACGTCAAGGTGGCGCTGTTGGGGGATCGGATGCTCTTCTATCTCGCCTCCGAGCTCGATCCCGAATTCGCCGAGCTGTTCAAGGTGGTGGCGGACTTCGACGACGATATCCGGATCGAGGGGGACGGCGCCCGGCAGTTCGCCCGGCATCTGGCGAAGCTCGGCCGCGAGGCGGGCTTGCTGGCGCTCGAGCCTGCGGCGATGGCTGCGTGTCTCGAGGATGCGCTCAGGCGTGCCGCCGACATCGATCGGCTCTCGGCCGATATCGAGAGCCTGCTCGATCTGGTGCGCGAGGCGGATCATCTGGCGAAGAAGGCTGGGGCCGAGGCGATCGAGGCGGGGCATGTGCGGGCCGCGGCCGAGGCTCGCGAGCGGCGGCTGGCCCGGCTCCGCGACCGGTCGATCGAGCAGGTCGAGGAAGGGCTGATCCACATCTCGACCGAGGGGTGGGCTCAGGGGCAGATCAACGGCCTGGCCGTGCTGCAGCTCGGCGGCTTCGGCTTCGGCCGGCCGTCGCGGATCACCGCCTCGGTCCGGATGGGTGCGGGCAAGCTGGTCGACATCGAGCGCGAGGCCAAGCTCGGCGGGCCGTTGCATTCCAAGGGCGTGTTGATCCTGCAGGGCTATCTGGCGCAGACTTTCGCCACCGATTTCCCCCTGGCGCTTTCGGCCTCGCTGGTCTTCGAGCAGTCCTATGGCGGGGTCGACGGCGACAGCGCGTCGTCGGCCGAGCTCTATGCGCTGATCTCGGCCATCGCCGAGATGCCGATCCGCCAGGATCTGGCGGTCACCGGCTCGGTCAATCAGGCCGGTGAGGTGCAGGCGATCGGCGGGGTGAACGAGAAGGTCGAGGGGTTCTTCGATGTCTGTGCCCGGCGCGGGCTCACCGGCAGCCAGGGGGTGATGATCCCGGCGAGCAATGTGCGCCACCTGATGCTGGCGCCCAGGGTGCTCGACGCTGTCGAGGCCGGCCGGTTCGCGGTCTACCCGATCGCCACGATCGAAGCCGGCCTCGCACTCCTGACCGGGATGACGGTCGGCCGGCGGGGCGATGACGGGCGGTTTCCCGAGGGTTCGCTCTATGGCCGTGTCGAGGCGCGGCTTCGCGGGTTCGCGGAAGCGCAGCGGCGGTTCGGCAAGGCGGGCGAGAAGGAGGGCGAGGAATGAGTGCGGCCAGCGCACCTGCCACGACCGTCACGACCGCCGGGACCGTGGTCCTCATTCTCGCCGACATGAGCGATTGGCGCGAACCGCTGAACCGGGCGGCACGACTGGCGGCCGTGTCGGGGCGCAAGCTCAGGGTGATCGTGGCGGACGGCGGCGAACTCTTGGCGGCGGCCAGCCTCGCCTGCGCCCACCTGATGGCGCCCGGCGGGCTGATCAGCGCGTTCGAGCCGCGTCAGGCGCGGCGGCTCTTGAAGGCGCAGATCGCGCGACTGCGGCTCGAGCTCGCCCGGCTGGCGCCGGCTCTCGGTATCGAGGCCGAACTCATCGAGCCCGCGGCCGGGCCGCCAGGTGACTTCTGGGCCGGCAGCACGGCGCTCACCGTCTTCGGCCGGCGGCGTCGAGGCGTGCTCATGGTGGTCCATGCCGGCAGTGCGGCGACGCTCGAGATCGCCGCCCGGCTCGCCGCCGAGGGCCGGCAGCATGTCCGGCTGCTTCGGGTGATCCACGAGGTCGGCGACGACCCGGCGGATGCTTCGCGTCTCGCGCGGCTGTTCGGCCCCTGGCTCGAGGCGCCGGCGGCGACCGTCGAGCCGGATGCGCCCTTGCCGCTGCCGGGGCCAGAGCGGATCGTGACGCTGGTCCTGGACCCGGCTTATGTCGAGGCGCGGCGGCTCGAGCTCGACGCGCTGCTGCGCGAGGTGCGCCGACTGCTGCAGGGCTAGCGCCGCTCGAGCTGCGCCGCCAAGGCCGGGTAGATGTCC
>SLRI01000271.1 GCA_007131045.1 Rhodospirillales bacterium | reverse complement strand
TCGTGACCGGGGCACCGGTCGAGATGATGCCGTTCGAGGAGGTCAGGTACTGGTCGGAGCTCGCCGCCATTTTCGACTGGTCACGGCGCAACGTGCACTCGTGCTTCCACATCTGCTGGGGTGCCCAGGCCGCCCTCTGGCATTTTCACCGGGTGCCCAAGCACACCCTGCCGGTCAAGCGGTTCGGCATCTACACCCACTTCGTGATCGAGCGGCGGGACGCAGCGCGGCCGGGCCTGCTGCGCGGCTTCGACGACTATTTCCTGGTGCCGGTCTCGCGCCACACCGAGGTCAGGCGGCAGGACATCCCGGACGGTGCCGGGCTCGAGGTGCTCGCGGTCTCCAACGCGGCCGGGCTCTGCCTGGTCCACGACCCGCGGCATCGCGAGGTCTTCATGTTCAACCACCTCGAATACGACACCTACACCCTGGCCGACGAGTACCAGCGTGATCTGACGACGCGCAGCGACGTCTCCCTGCCCTTGAACTACTATCCCGACGACGATCCATCGAAGGCGCCGCGCAATTGCTGGCGGGCCTACGCCCACCTTCTGTTCGGCAACTGGATCAACGAGATCTACCAGACGACCCCGTTCGAGATCAGCGAGATCGGCGCTGCCGCGGCGCCGGACGTGGCCGCCTGAGCGCCGGCTCGTCGTCGGCGGGATCGCGGTGCAGGACCAGCGAGCGGGTCTTGCCCCGGGCCATCACCCCTTCGGGCACCGGCACGTAGCGGCGGCTGCCGGGCCGGGCGAGGGCGAACTCGGGGGTCGGGCTGTAGACCTCCTTGATCGCCTCGGTGATCAACACCCCGGAGAAGTGCGGCAGCGCCTTGAGGCCGATCCGCTCCATCGGCACGCTGAGCTTCAGGACAAAGCGGCGGCCGCGGCTGAAGAAGCGGCCGAGCGGCGGCATGTAGAGGGCGCGGCGCGTCTCGCCCACGGTGAAGAGGTTGTTCTTCAGGCTGCGCTCGAGCTGATCGCTGGTGTAGGGCTGGCCGAAGCCGAAGGGGGTGCGCTCGCTCCAGCACCAGAGGCCGCGGCGGTTGGGGGCGATGACCAGGAGCCGACCACCGTCGGCGAGCACCCGCCACACCTCGCGCATCAGCCGGCTGGCGTGCGGGCTGCATTCGAAGGCGTGCGCCAGGATGATGTTGTCGAACGAACGATCCTCGAACGGCAACTCGTCCTCGCGGCCCAGGGCCACGCGGCTGCGCCCGTCCGGCGGCCAGGCGCGCGCGCCCTGGGTTGCCGGCATCAGGGCGATCTGGCTCCTGGCCTCGTCGAAGATGCCGAGGAACGGCGTCGCGAAGCCGATGCCGAGCAGGTCCTTCTGGGCGAGGTCGGGCCATATCTGGCGCAACTGATGATTGATCAACCGCCGGGCATATTCACCATCTCGGCTTTCGTAAAACGAAGTCAATTCGACGATATCGGGCCGCATTCCATCCGCCGTCATCTGAGCTCGGCTTGCACTATACGCATATCGCACCGTATTTGAAGGCCGAGTGTGACAAGCTCGAAGGTTACCGGCCGCAACGCCGGCAAACGCAGCGGAGGAGACGACGATGACCCTGGAGATCGAGCTCTTGCCGATCCTCGGCGACAACTACTGCTTCATCCTGCGCGAGCCCGAGAAGGGTGTCACGGCGGTGGTCGATCCCGGCACCGACGGGCCGGTGGCGGCCCGCATCGAGGCGCTCGGCCACGGGCTCGACTGGATCCTGATCACCCATCACCATGCCGATCACACCGGTGGCAATCTCGGCTTGAAGGAGCGGTTCGGCTGCAAGATCGCCGGCCCGGCGGCCGAGGCCGCGCGGGTTCCCGGGATCGATGTAGAGCTCGGCCACGGCGACACCTTCACGCTCGGTGCCGAGACGGCCGCGATCATCGACACGCCGGGGCACACCCGCGGCCACATCAGCTATCACTTCGCCCAGAGCCGCGCGCTCTTCTGCGGCGATGCGATGTTCGTGCTCGGCTGCGGCCGGCTGTTCGAGGGCGACGCCGAAATGATGTTCCGGTCGTTCGAGCGACTCTTGGCCCTCGACGATGCGACCCGGGTCTATTGCGGCCACGAGTACACTGCCAGCAACGCCAAGTTCGCGCTCTCGGTCGAGGGCGACAACCCGGACTTGCAGGCGCGAGCGCGCGAGATCGAGGCGCTGCGGGCGAAGGACCAGCCGACCGTGCCCTCGACCATCGGTCAGGAGCGCGCGACCAATCCGTTCGCCCGGGCGCGATCGGCCGAGGAGTTCGGCCGGCTCAGGACCTTGAAGGACCGGTTCTAGCAGCCTCGCCCGAGGCCGGGTGGTCGCGGACGAGGCGGCAGAGCCGGGCGAGCTGCGGGTCGTGGATCGCGAGTTCGGCGAGATGGTCGTGGGTGTTGAAGAGGTAGTCGCAGCAGCGGCCGATCGGGCCTTCCGCTGCCGCCAGCGCCTCGACCACGGCCGCCTCGTCGAGCTTGCCAGCGTAGCGCTGGTGGCGGTGGTTGATGGTGAAGGTCAAGGCGCGAACGTCGCCTTTCGCGGTCCGCCCCTTGACCCAGGTCGGCACGTAGGCGGCGGTGATCATTTCGCGCCGCCAGATCAGGGTCAGCTCCTCCTCGACCGCCCGGCCCTCGATCCTGTAAAAGAGCCCCTGACAGCTGCCGCCCCGGTCGAGCCCGAGCATCAGACCGGGGCACTCGAGCGTGCCGCGGCCGAGATAGGTCCAAAGGCAGAACCGCCGATGATAACCGAAGACCCGCCCGAGCCGGTGCTCGACGTAATGGAAGGCCGGGTTCCAGATGAGCGAGCCGTAGGCGAAGACCCAGACGTCCTGGCCGCTGGGATGCCCGGACAGCGCCCGGGAACGGCAGGCCTGGAGCTCGGCCTCGGTGCGGATCATCCCGGCGTCACCCGCAGCACCCGCCGCCTCTCGCAGGCGCTCGAGCCAGCCGTCCTGCAGGTTCTCCCGGGTGATCATCCGCACTCCGCCCAGCTCGCCGGCCCGGCGCCGAACCCTGCCGGCACAGCGTGCGCCCGCCGCACACCCCCTCGACATAACCGAGTTGGCGAACGGCGCAACCGGCCTGTCCGGAGGGCCGCTGCATGATCGATCCCCTGGGCGGGCCGGTCTACTGGCTGCCCTTCGTCATCGCCTTCGCCGTGGGCTACCTCGCGGGCTCGGTGCCGTTCGGCCTCTTGCTCGCCAGGCTCGGCGGGGCCGGCGACATTCGCGGCATCGGCTCGGGCAATATCGGCGCGACAAACGTCCTGCGCACCGGCCGCAAGGGCTTGGCGCTGGCCACGCTCCTCGCCGACATCGCCAAGGGTGCCCTGCCGACGCTCCTGGCGTTCGCTTGGCTCGGGCCGGACATCGCGGTCGCGGTCGGGCTCGGCACGGTGCTCGGCCACTGCTTTCCGGTCTGGCTGCGGTTTCGCGGCGGCAAGGGGGTAGCGACCGCAGCCGGCGTCATCCTGGCACTCACGCCCATGGTGGTGCCGATCATCCTGGCCCTCTTCGTCGCCGTCGTCTGGGTCACCCGCTACGTCTCGCTCGGCTCCTGCCTCGCCGCCGTTGCGGCACCCGTGACCGCCTGGCTCCTCGGCTACGGCCAGCCGGCCGAGCTCTACGTGGCGCTGGCAGTGATCGTCGTCGGCACCCATCACGCCAATATCCGCCGGCTGATCAAGGGCGAGGAGAGCAAGCTCAGCTTCTCGAAGAAGAGCTGATCTTGCGCGCGACGACGTGCCAGAGGTGCCAGTGCTTGGCCCGGCCCCTGGGCGTGACGGTGTCGGCCTCTTCCTCCTCGACACGCTCGAGCCGGAAATCGCGCAAGAGCGCCAGGAGCCCGGCCGGATCGAGCCCCACCACGGGCCTGCCGGCCGCGACCCAGCCGTCCCTGGACCCGAGCAGCTGGCCGGCGAAGCGGCCGCCGGGGGTCAACGCCGCGTGGATTCGGCGGACCAGATCGGCGAGCACCGGCAGCCGCTCGACGGTGATCAGCGAGAAGCTCGCATTGACGAGGTCGGCCGGCGGCAAGTGAGCGCGCTCGAAACAGGCGAGGCGCGTCACGAGGCGCGGTCGCCAGGCGGCCGGCACCGCGGCTTCGAGCCCGGCTATGGCCGCGGGCTCGGCGTCGATCGCGAGCACGTGCCAGCCTGCGGCCAGCATCGGCAGCGTGTCGCGGCCGGTGCCGCAGCCGAGGTCGATCGCCCGCCGACCGGCCGGCCCGCCCCGCGCCCGAAGCGCCCGGAGCATGCTCGGGCGCGGCGGCCGGCCACGTGTTGCGGCATAATACCTCGCCCAGTCTCTATCATAAGTTGATTTTTGCACGGTTCCCTGGCTTGTCTGGCACGGGTTGATCATCGGGCAGCATGCGTGACCAGCGATCCTCACGATCCAGAACGTCTGGCCTGGCTGCGGCTGGCGCGGTCGCGCGGGCTGGGCTCGATATTGTTCTTTCGCCTGATCGAGCGCTACGGCAAGGCCCGAGATGTGCTCCGGGCCTTGCCGCGGCTCGAGGCGAAGCTGTCGCCCAAGGGCTTCGCCCTGGCGAGCGAGGCGTCGGTGCTGGAGGAGATCGAGGCGGTCCTGCGGCTGGGCGCGGTGCATCTGATGGCGGACGAGCCCGGCTATCCGGCACCGTTGCGCAACATCGCCGATCCGCCGCCGGTCCTCACCCTCTTCGGGCGGACCGAGCTCTTGGCGGCGCGGGCGGTGGCGGTCGTGGGCGCACGGAACGCCAGCGGCAACGGCCGCTATCTGGCGAGCCACCTGGCGCGCGGGATCAGCGAGCGCGGGCTCACCGTGGTCTCGGGCTTGGCGCGCGGCATCGACACGGCAGCACACCAGGGCGGGCTGGAAGCCGCCGGCTCGACCATTGCAGTCCTCGGCTGCGGCATCGATGTGGTCTATCCGCCCGAGAACGCCGCCCTGCAAGCGCGAATCGCCGCCGAGGGGCTGGTGGTCAGCGAGCGGGCGCCGGGCACGCCACCGCTGGCCCGACATTTCCCGCGGCGCAACCGGATCATCGCCGGGCTCGCCTCGGCGGTCCTGGTGGTCGAGGCGGCGTCGCGCTCGGGCTCGCTGATGACCGCCAAGCTGGCCGGAGCCGAGGGCCGCGAGGTGCTGGCGGTGCCGGGTTCACCGCTCGACCCGCGCCATGCCGGGACCAACCAGCTGCTGCGCGACGGGGCGGCCCTGGTGACCGGGATCGAGGACGTGATGGCGGCGCTGCCGGCCTGGACCATGGCACCGGCAGTGGCCGCGAAACCGTCACGAAAAGCGGCCAGACTGCCGGGTGAAGCAGCGGCCGAAAGCCCGACGACGGCGCCGCTCACAGGCAGCGAGGCCAAGGCGGTGATGCCGTCCGGGACGCTGCCGGACCAGATCGCGACGCTGCTCGGGGTCGAGCCCATGCCGGTTGACGAAGTCATACGCCAATGTCATGCATCGCCGTCGGCGGTGCAGAATGCGTTGCTCGACCTCGAACTCGACGGTCGCTTGAAGCGGCATCCGGGCAATCGTATTTCCCGCGCGTTGGCCTGACGGCCGGCCTTTTTCGCCGGGCGGCTTGTCTCGCGCGGTGTCCGGGACGACCTCTCGTTGCGTCCCGGCCGGCACCGGTGCCGAGATCGAGGTCTGAAAACTAACGAGGCTCGCCTCGCGGGCCCCCTTGGATTGAGCCTGCTCATGGATGTCGTCGTCGTCGAATCGCCGACCAAGGCCAAGACGATCAAGAAATACCTGTCCGATGCGCCCGATGTCGAGGCGAGCTACGGCCATGTTCGCGATCTCTTGGAGAAGGACGGCTCGGTTCTGCCGGACGAAGACTTCAAGATGATGTGGACGGTACTCGACGACAAAAAGAAGCGGGTCGACGAGATCGTCAAGGCGGTGCGCAAGGCGAAGCGGCTCTACTTGGCGACCGACCCGGACCGCGAGGGCGAGGCGATCTCCTGGCATCTGCTCGAGGTCTTGAAGGAGCGCAAGGCCCTGAAGGACGTCGAGGTCAAGCGGGTGGTCTTTCACGAGATCACCAAGAGCGCGGTGATCGAGGCGATGGCGCATCCGCGCGATCTCGACCAGAGCCTGATCGACGCCTATTTGGCCAGGCGGGCCCTCGACTACCTCGTGGGATTCACCCTCAGCCCGGTGCTCTGGCGCAAGCTGCAGGGCTCGCGCTCGGCGGGCCGGGTGCAGTCGGTGGCGCTTCGGCTGATCTGCGAGCGTGAGGCCGAGATCGAGGCCTTCGTCCCGCGCGAGTACTGGTCGGTCGAGGCGCTGCTCGAGACGCCGGACAAGTCGAGGTTCAAGGCCAGGCTGACCCATCTCGGCGAGAAGAAGCTCGGCAAGTTCGATCTCGGCGACGAGGCCGCCGCCAAGGCCGCGGTGGCGAAGCTCGAGGCTGCCGATCTCGCGATCGGGCCGGTCGAGAAGAAGCAGGTGAGCCGCCAGCCCTCGCCGCCGTTCTCCACCTCCACCCTGCAGCAGGAGGCGGCCAGGAAGCTGGGTTTTTCCGCCGATCGGACGATGAAGACCGCCCAGCGGCTGTTCGAAGGCGCGCAACTCGGCGGCGAGACGGTCGGGCTGATCACCTACATGCGAACCGATTCGGTGCAGCTCTCCGGCGATGCGATCCGAGCATCCCGGCAGCTGATCGAGCGCAGCTACGGCGAGACTTATCTTCCGGAGCACCCCCGGGTCTTCAAGTCGAAGACCAAGAACGCCCAGGAAGCGCACGAGGCGATCCGCCCGACCGATGTCCACCGCCAGCCCAAGGAGGTCGCCCGCTATCTCGACGACGACCAGCGGCGGCTCTACGACCTCATCTGGAAGCGGACGGTCGCCAGCCAGATGGCGGCGGCCAGGCTCGACCGGGTGACGGTGGACGTGCTCGACAAGGCGGGTGCCGTGACCTTGCGCGCCACCGGGCAGACCGTGGCCTTCGACGGGTTCTTCAAGCTCTACCAGGAAGGCCGCGACGATCCGAGCGAGGACGAGGACGACGAGAACGTCCTCCTGCCGGCGCTGACCACCGGCACCCCGGTCGACGAGCGCGGCATCACCCCGGCGCAGCATTTTACCGAGCCGCCGCCCCGCTTCAGCGAGGCCAGCCTGGTCAAGAAGCTGGAGGAATTGGGCGTCGGCCGGCCCTCGACCTATGCCAGCATCATCTCGGTCTTGCAGAACCGCGAGTATGTCAGGCTCGAGCAGAAACGCTTCGTGCCGGAGGACCGCGGCCGGCTGGTCTCGGCGTTCCTCACCAGCTTCTTCGATCGCTACGTCCAGCCGACCTTCACCGCCGCCCTCGAGGACAAGCTCGATCGGGTGGCAGCGGGCGAGCTCTCCTGGAAGGAGGTGCTGCGCGAGTTCTGGCAGCCCTTCGTCACCAGCGTGGGCGAGGTGAGCGAGCTTCGCGTCGCCGAGGTGATCGATGCCCTGAACGAGGCGCTCAGCGCCCGGCTCTTCCCGCCGCGCGCCGACGGCAGCGAGCCGCGCTCCTGCCCGCTCTGCGAAGACGGCCGGCTCAGCCTCAAGCTCGGCCGCTACGGCGCCTTCGTCGGCTGCTCGAACTATCCCGAATGCCGCTTCACGCGGCAGCTCGGCGACGATGTCGACGGCGATCCGGCCAAGGGCAAGGACGAGCGGATGCTCGGGGTCGATCCAGCGACCCAGGAAGAGGTCTGGCTGAAGAACGGGCGCTTCGGCCACTATATCCAGTCGGGCTCGGGCGATGCGATCAAGCGCAGCTCGCTGCCGCCCAACCTCCAGCCTGACGACATCGACCTCGAGATCGCGCTGAAGCTCTTGGCCCTGCCCCGCCCGGTCGGCACGCATCCGGAGACGGGCGAGGCGATTACCGCCGGGATCAATCGCTACGGCCCCTTCGTCCAGCACCAGCGGCAGTTCGTCCGGCTGCCGCCCGACGAGGACGTGCTCTCGATCGGCATGAACCGGGCCTTGACGCTGATCGCCGAGAACCCGGTCAAGGGCCGCGGCCGGGCCGAGGCCAAGGCGCTGAAGGAGCTCGGGCCGCATCCGGAGGACGGCGAGCCCGTCAAGGTGCTCGACGGCCGCTTCGGGCCCTACGTCAAGCACGGCAAGATCAACGCCAGCCTGCCCAAGGGCAAGTCGGTCGACGAGCTCGAGATGGCCGAGGCGGTCGAGCTCCTGGCGGCGCGCGCCGCCAAGGGGGGCAAGGGCAAGGCCAAGGCGCCAGCCAAGGCGAAAGCCCCGGCCAAGGCCCCGGCCAAAGCCAAGCCGAAGCCTGCCGCCAAGGGCAAGACAGGCGCCAAGGCCAAGGCGCCGGCCAAGCCGAAGAGTGCCAAGGCGACCGCCAGCGGCGGCTCTTGAGCGATGCGGCGGGGGCGAGGTCCGGGGCGGGGCGATCGCGGCAAGCGTGACCGCAGCACCGGGCGCAGCAATCGCTTCGAGCGGACCGGCCAGCCGCCGCGGATGGCGGCCGTCGAGGTGACGGCGATCGACAACGCGGGCGAGCTTTTGGGCGAGAGCGATGCCGTGCCGGGTGCCTCGATCCGCGTGCTCGACGAGGACGGTGGCGAAGCACCGCTCGAGGTCGGCGATCGGGCCCTCTTGCGGCTCGACACCGACGACGAGGGGGTGATCGAGGGCCGGCTGTTCCGGAAGCTCGCCCGCATCCAGCGCGAGGCCGTGGGCGTCGTCGAGGCGCAGGGCGAGGCACTCTTCCTGCGGCCGAGCCGCAAGGCCGCGACCCGTGACGCGCCCACCCTCTTGCCGTTGAGCCCGGGCGACCTCGAGATTGGCGAAGGCGACCTGGTCCGCGCCCGGCTAGATCGCGGCAAGCCCCTGGCCCCGCCGCGCGCGATCGCCCTCGAGCGGCTGG
>SLRI01000632.1 GCA_007131045.1 Rhodospirillales bacterium | reverse complement strand
TCGCCACGTGGCGGCGCGGGTGGCGCGGCATGTCCGCGCTGGCGAGCGGGTCTGCGTCGTGCTCTCCGCCATGGCCGGCGAGACCAACAAGCTCGTGGGCTTCGTCGACGGCCTCGATGCCCGAGGCTTCGATCCCGCCGAATACGACATGGTCGTGGCCTCGGGCGAGCAGGTGACCGTGGGCCTCCTGGCCATAGCACTTCGCGCCATCGGCGTGCCGGCGCGCTCGTTCACCGGCTGGCAGGCCGGCGTCGAGACCGATGCAGCGCACGGCAAGGCGCGGATCGTCCGCATCGATCCCACAGCCGTGACGGCCGCCCTCGACGCCGGCATGGTGCCCGTGGTCGCCGGTTTTCAGGGACTGGCCCCGAACCGGCGGATCGCCACCCTCGGCCGCGGCGGCTCGGACACCTCGGCGGTCGCCATGGCAGCCGCGCTCGGCGCCGAGCGTTGCGACATCTTCACCGATGTCGACGGCGTCTACACCTCCGATCCGCGGATCGTGAGCAAGGCCCGCAAGCTGCAGCGCATAACTTATGAAGAGATGCTGGAGATGGCATCGCAGGGTGCCAAGGTGCTGCAGACCCGCTCCGTCGCCCTCGCCATGGCGCACAAGGTCCGCGTACAGGTGCTCTCCAGCTTTACCGACGAGCCGGGCACGCTCGTCGTCGACGAGGATGAGATCGTGGAACAACAGATCGTGAGCGGCATCACCTACAGCCGCGACGAGGCCCGCCTCACCGTTCTCGGCGTGCGCGACCGGCCGGGCGTGGCGGCCGCCGTGTTCGGCCCCCTGGCCGCCGCCGACATCAACGTCGACATGATCGTCCAGTCGGTCAGCCGCGACGGGGTGGTCGCCAACATGACCTTCACCGTCGCCAGGAACGATCTGGCCCGGGCCCATGTTGTACTGGCCGAAAACAAGAGCACGATCGAGTTCGAGGAAATCGTGGCCGACAGCGACGTCAGCAAGATATCGGTAATCGGCGTCGGCATGCGCAGCCACGCCGGCATCGCGCATACCATGTTCCAGAGCCTGGCCGACAGAGGCATCAACATCCAGGCGATCTCGACCTCCGAGATCAAGGTCTCGGTGCTGATCGAGGCGGCCTATACCGAGCTGGCATTGCGCACCCTGCACACCGCCTACGGCCTCGATGCCCCCAGCCTCGATTCCCCCAGCCCGGCCGGCGGAAGTTGAGCGGCGTGTCGACGCTGCCGCCGCACCCGTACCTCGCCGACTATTGGCGCGCCGGCACCGAGCTGCTCGGCACCGAGACGGCGATCATGGGCGGGGCGATGACCTGGGTCTCCGAGCGCCGGCTGGTGGCGGCGATCGCCGAGGCCGGCGGCTTCGGGGTGATCGCCTGCGGCTCGATGACGCCCGAACTCCTGGCCGCCGAAATCGAGGCCACCCGTTCGCTCACCGACCGGCCGTTCGGCGTCAACCTGATCGTCATGCACCCGGCACTCGACAAGCTGATCGAGGTCTGCCTCGACCTCGAGGTCGGCCACGTCGTGCTCGCCGGCGGGCTGCCGCCCGGCACCGCCATCGCCAGGATCAAGGGGGCCGACCGCAAGCTGCTCTGCTTCGCGCCGTCCCTGGCCCTGGCCAAGCGATTGGTCCGCTCGGGTGCGGATGGGCTGATCATCGAGGGCATGGAGGCGGGCGGCCACATCGGCGCGGTCTCGACCGCCGTCCTCGCCCAGGAGATCCTGCCCGGCATCACCGACGTGCCGGTGTTCGTCGCCGGCGGAATCGGCAGCGGCCAGGGCATCGCGGCCTTCCTGGGCATGGGCGCATCGGGCGTGCAGATGGGCACCCGCTTCGCCTGCGCCGAGGAATCGATCGCCCACCCGCGCTTCAAGCAGGCCTTCATCCGGGCCTCGGCCAGAGACGCCCAGCCCTCGGTGCAGATCGACCCGGCCTTCAAGGTGATCCCGGTGCGGGCCCTGGCCAACGACGGCACGCGGCGCTTCACCGAGATCCAGCTCGAGGTGATCGCCCGGTTCCGCCGTGGCGAGCTCAGCCAGGAGGAAGCGTCGCTGGCGATCGAGCATTTCTGGGCCGGCGCCCTGCGCCGGGCGGTGATCGACGGCGATGTCGAGGAGGGCTCGCTGATGGCCGGCCAGTCGGTCGGCTTCGTCAAGGCCGTCCAGCCGGTGGCGGCGATCATCGCCGAGCTCGTGGCCGAGGCCGAAGCCGCGCTCGCCCGTCCCGCCAGCCGCGCCGGCCGAGGGCGCCGGCCCGCCGCCACCGGGGGCTGACGGTGCCGGCCTCGCGGCGCGGCGCGGAGACGGCCGAGCGGCGCAGCGTCGAGCTCACCGGGGCGCGCCAGCTGCTGCGCCGGATGGTCGAGGTGGTGGCCCTGCCGGTCGACCGGCAGGCCCGGCTCGACCGCATCGTCCAGCTGATCGCCGCCAACCTGGTCGCCGAGGTCTGCTCGATCTACGCGCTCCGCGCCGGCGACGTGCTCGAGCTCTTCGCCACCGAGGGCCTGGCCCGCGAATCGGTGCACCGCACCCGCATGGCCGTGGGCCAGGGCCTGGTCGGCACGATCGCGGCCACGGGCAACATCATCAACACCGACGACGCCCGGACGCACCCCAATTTCGCCTACTTCCCGGAAACCGGCGAGGACATCTACCACTCCTTCCTCGGCGTGCCGGTGCTGCGCGGCGGCCGGGTAGTGGGCGTCTTGGTCGTCCAGAACACCGCCAGGAAGCGCTACGGCGACGACGAGGTCGAGGCGCTGCAGATCATCGCCTCGGTGCTGGCCGAGATGCTGGCCGCGGGCGCCCTGGTCGATCGCGAGCGCTACACCGACCTTCCCGGCATCGAGCGCGAGCAGCGACGGCTGGAGGGGCAGGCGCTGGTCGAAGGGGTCGCCGTCGGCCGGGCCTGGCTGCACGACGCCAAGATCGAGATCACCCGGCTCCTCGCCGACGATCCGGTGCAGGAGGCCGAGCGGCTGGAAGCCGCGATCGAAGGGCTCAGGCAGTCCCTGGACAGCATGCTCGAGCGCGCCGATCTCGGCGCCGGCGAGCATCTCGACGTGCTCGAGACCTATCGCATGTTCGCCCACGACGGCGGCTGGCGGCGGCGGATACGCGAGGCGATCGAGACCGGGCTCTCGGCCGAGGCCGCGGTGCGTCGGGTGCAGGAGGAGACCCGGGTCCGGATCGGCCACGCCAACGACCCCTACCTGCGCGAACGGCTGCTCGACCTCGAGGACCTGGCCGAACGCCTGCTCCGCCTGCTCGCCGGTCGGGACAGCCACGGCGCGGCCAAGCTGATGCCCTCGGGCTCGATCATCGTCGCCCGAAACCTCTCGGCCGCCGACCTCATCGACTACGACCACACCAAGATCCGCGGCCTCGTCCTCGAGGAGGGCTCGCCCACCGCCCACGTCACCATCGTCGCCCGGGCCTTCGACCTGCCGATGCTCGGCCGGGTCGAGCGCGCCATGGCGCAGATCGAGGGCGGCGACCTCTTGGCCCTCGACAGCGACCACGGGCAAGTCCTGATCCGCCCCTCGGAGGACGTGACCGAGGCGTTCATGGCGGCGATGCGGGCACGCCAGGACCGCCGCCGCGTCTTCGACAGCCTGAAGGACCAGCCGGCGGTCACCCTGGACGGGATCGAGCTCGAGCTCTCGCTCAATGCCGGCTTTCTCATCGATCTCGGCGAGCTCGAGGCCACCGGTGCCGCCGGGGTCGGCCTCTACCGGACCGAGCTCGCCTTCATGTCCAGGCCCGATTTCCGCGATCCCGAGGTGCAGTCCGGCTACTACGCGGCGGTTCTCGAGCGGGCAGGACCCAAGCCCGTCTGCTTTCGCACCCTCGACATCGGCAGCGACAAGCAGCTGCCCTACTGGCGGATGCCGGCGGAGGAGAACCCGGCGATGGGCTGGCGGGCGATCCGTCTCACCCTCGACCGGCCGGCGATCCTCCGCCACCAGCTGCGCGCCCTGTTGCGGGCTGCCGCCGGCCGGCCGCTCTTGAAGGTGATGTTCCCGATGGTCGCCGAGGTCGCCGAGTACCGTGCCGCCAAACGGATTCTCGGGCTCGAGCTGCGCCGTGCGGCGGCGGCCGGCCAGACCCTGCCGGATCGGCTCGAAGTGGGCGCGATGATGGAGGTGCCCTCGCTCTATTGGCAGCTGCCGACGCTGTTGAAGGAGGTCGACTTCCTCTCCGTCGGCTCCAACGACCTTTTGCAGTTCCTGTTCGCCTGCGATCGCGGCTCGCCGGTGATCGGTGACCGCTACGACGTGCTCTCGCCACCGGCCTTGTCGTTCATCCGCGCCCTGGTCGAGCAGTGCCGGGCGGCCGGGGTGAGGCTCGCGGTCTGCGGCGAGATGGCCAGCCGGCCGGTCGAGGCGATGGCCTTGGCCGGCCTCGGCGTGCGCCACCTCTCCTTGTCGCCGGCGCAGATCGGCCCGGTCAAAGCGATGCTGCGCTCCCTTGATGCGGGTGCCATGGCTGCTTACCTGAAACGGTTGTTGAACCTGCCCGATCACAGCCTGAGGCGTCACCTGCTCGCCTATGCTCGAGATCACGACATCAACCTCCCGGACAGCAGTGGCCTCGGCCCCTGAGGCAGTGCGGCAAACGGTACGCATGTGGCCCTGGCGAGCGTTGTGGCGGACGATAGATGTTTGTTGATGGCGTCGTGGTTTGATATGAACAGGGCGATGATTTGACGGCCGTGGGGCTGCCGGCACACCGGGCGGTCCAGCCGCAACTCTCGTCGATCCTCCGACTTCCTGCCGTGGGGCTAAATTCCGATCGTGCCGCGTCGACCGTCTGATCACCAGCCTGCCTCGAACCCGATCGCCGAGCGTCTCGTCGATGTCGGCCGACATCTGCGCGAGGCCCGCCAGCAGCGCGGCGAGGACCTCTACGATGTCGCCGACTACCTGCGCATCAAGCCTTCCTACCTGTTCGCCCTCGAGGAGGGCGACATCAGCGGCATGCCCGGGCGCACCTATGCCCTGGGCTTCTTGCGCACCTATGCCGATCATCTCGGGTTCGACGGGGCGGAGGTGGTCCGGCAGCTGAAGGTCACCGGCGAGCAGGCGGACGCGTCGCAGCTCCAGGTGCGCCAGCCCGTGGGCGAGAACCGGCTGCCGAGCCTCGGCGTCGTCGTCGTCGCCCTGCTGCTCGCCGGCGTCGCCTATGGCGGCTGGTTCGCGGCCCAGTCCGGCGACGACGTGCTGGCGCGGATCAAGGCCCTGCCCGGCGAGATCGGCCAGTACGCCGCCACGATGTTCGACGACGAGCCGGCGGCACCGATGACGGCCTCGATCGAAGCCCCGCACGGCACCGACAGCGACGGCGAGACACCGCCGCTCCCGACCCGCCTGGCGAGCGATGCGCCGGTGACGGCGGGCGCCGGTAGTGCGCCCGCAATCGCCGCCGCGCCGCCCGCGGCGCCGGGCCCCGCCAGCACGCCGACCGGCCCCATTTCGACCGGCCCCATCGTCGCCCTGCAGGCGGGCGAGGTGCCGCAATCGGGCGCGCCAGCCGGGAGCCCCGCCACTAGTATCGACATCACTCGGGTGATCGCCGGCGGCAGCGCGCGCGCCGGCGCCCCGGCAACGCCGGCCGACCCGATCCTCGATGCGCTCGTGCTCGATGCCGAGGCGGAGCGCGCGGCGGCGCTCAGGCGGCTCGACGAGGAGCGCCCGGACGGCGGCACGGTGGGCGAGCTGCTGGCCGGCCTGCAGGCGACACCCGCTGACGCAGCCGAGCCCGCATCCGCGCCCGTCACCTCCGATACCGGACGCGTCACGCTCAGGGCGCGCGAGGCCGCCTGGATCCAGGTGCAGAGCCCCGGCCGCGATTATCTGCGCAGCACGACCCTGCAGCCCGGCGAGCGCTTCGACATCCCCGACCGCACCGACTTGGCGCTCTGGACCGGCAATGCCGGCGGGCTCGAGGTCTGGGTCGACGGCCAGAATCTCGGCGTGCTGGGGGCGAGCGGTGCTGTGGTCCGCGACGTGGCGCTGACCCCCGACGCGCTACGCGCCCGAAACTGACGCCCGCCGCCTACGGAAAGCCACGCCAGATGGTCGCCCTCTCCGAACCTCGCCGCCACCGGACCGCAGCCGTTCGGGTCGGCGGCATCACCATCGGCGGGGGAGCGCCGGTCGTCGTCCAGTCGATGACCAATACCGACACCGCCGACCTCGAGAGCACCTGCCGCCAGGTGGTCGAACTCGCCAGAGCCGGCTCCGAGATCGTCCGCGTCACCGTCAACGACCTCGATTCCGCCAAGGCCGTGCCCGCCCTGCGCGAACGTCTCGACCTGCTCGGCCACGACGTGCCGATCGTCGGCGACTTCCACTACAACGGCCACCGGCTGTTGGCCGAGGTGCCGGAGCTCGGCCGGGCGCTCGCCAAGCTGCGCATCAACCCCGGCAATGTCGGCTTCGGCGACAAGCGCGACCGCCAGTTCGAGGCGATGATCGAGGCGGCGCTGGCCTGCGACCGCCCGGTCCGCATCGGCGTCAACTGGGGCTCGCTCGACCAGGCCCTCGCCGCCCGGCTGATGGACGAGAACGCCGCCAAGGCCAAGCCGGAGGGCGCCGAATTCGTGCTCCGCGAGGCCCTCGTCCGCTCCGCCCTGGAGAGTGCCGCCCAGGCCGAGCGGATGGGGCTGGGTGCCGACAAGATCGTCGTCTCGGCCAAGGTCAGCCGGGTGCCCGACCTCGTCGCCGTCTACCGCGAGCTGGCCCGGCGCAGCTCCTATGCGCTGCATCTCGGCCTCACCGAGGCCGGCATGGGGACCAAGGGTGTCGCTGCCAGTGCCGCCGCGCTCTCGGTCCTGCTGATGGACGGCATCGGCGACACCATCCGCTGCTCCTTGACCCCCAGGCCCGGCGAGACCCGGACCACCGAGGTCAAGGTCTGCCAGGAGATCCTCCAGTCGCTGGGCTTGCGCAGCTTCGCGCCCGAGGTCGCCGCCTGCCCGGGCTGCGGCCGGACCACCAGCACCTTCTTCCAGGAGCTCGCACAAGAGATCGAGGGCTATCTCAGCCAACAGATGCCGGTCTGGAAAGCCCGCTACCCGGGGGTCGAGACGCTCAAGGTCGCGGTGATGGGCTGCATCGTCAACGGCCCGGGCGAGAGCAAGCACGCCGATATCGGCATCAGCCTGCCGGGCAACGGCGAAAGCCCCGTGGCTCCCGTCTTCATCGACGGCGAGAAGGCCGCGACGCTACGCGGCGACGCCATCGCCCGGGAGTTCCAGGCGATGGTCGAGCGCTACGTCGAGGAGCGCTTCGGCGAGCGTCCTGCGGCGTGATGGAAGAGCGGGGGAAATGATTTCCCCCGCGCCCCCTCGAAATTTCGCACCGGCGCTTGTCACGAGCGGCGACGCCAAGTACCGGAGGGGCGCGGGGAGGCGCTGCCTCCCCGCATTCTTTTCCAACTTCGGAGATACCGGCCCATGGCCAATATCCGGCCGGTGCGCGGCACGCACGATCTCTACGGCGAGACCATCCGCCGCCACCGCCACGTGATCGACACCGGCCGCGACACCGCCCGGCTCTACGGCTACGAGGAGATCGCCACGCCGATCTTCGAGTTCACCGAGGTGTTCGAGCGCAGCCTCGGCGACACCTCCGACGTGGTCACCAAGGAGATGTACACCTTCGAGGACCGCGGCGGCGACAGCCTGACGCTCAGGCCCGAGAACACGGCGTCCGTCGCCCGGGCGGTGATCTCGGGCGGCATGCTGCAGGCGCTGCCGCTCAAGCTCTTCTATGCGGGTCCGATGTTCCGCTACGAACGGCCACAAAAGGGGCGGCTGCGCCAGTTCCACCAGATCGGCATCGAGCTGATCGGCGCACCCGAGCCAGAGGGCGACGTCGAGGTGATCGCCATGGGTGCCCAGATCCTCGAGCGCCTTCGCATCGCCGATAAGGTGACCCTCGAGATCAACACCCTGGGCGACCCCGAGAGCCGCATCGCCTATCGCGAGCAACTCGTGAGCTACCTCCAGGACTTCCGCGACCGGCTGTCGGAAGACAGCCGCCAGCGCCTCGAGCGCAACCCGATGCGCATCCTCGACAGCAAGGACGAGGCCGACCGGGCGATCATCCGCGAGGCACCCAGGCTCGAAGAGCAGCTCAACCAGGCGAGCCTCGATTTCTTCCAGGCGGTCAAGGACGGCCTCGACGAGCTCGGCATCGCCTATCGGCTCAACGACCACCTGGTGCGCGGCCTCGACTACTATACCCACACCGCCTTCGAGTTCACCACCACGGCCCTGGGCGCCCAAGGGGCGGTGATCGCCGGCGGTCGCTACGACGGCCTGGTCGAGGAGATCGGCGGCCCGCCCACCCCGGGCGTCGGCTGGGCCGCCGGCGTCGAGCGCCTGGCCCTCTTGGCCACCAACGAGCCCGCCCCGCCCCGCCCGGTCGCCATCATCCCGATCGGTTCGGCCGCCGAGACCGAAGCCCGAAAGCTCGCGGCCGAGCTCCGCCACGCCGGGATCGCGGTCGAGCTCGCCTTCAAAGGCAAGCCCGGCCAACGGATGAAACGCGCCGACCGCGCCCACGCCCGCTTCGCCATCTCGCTCGGCGACGAGGAGCTGAAGGCGGGCACCGTCAAGCTGCGCGACCTCGACACCAAAGAAGAGCAGACGGTCGATAGCCGCGAAATCCCGGCGCTGCTGAAAAGGTGAGCAAGAAGAAAGCGGGGGAAATGATTTCCCCCGCGCCCCCTCGGATTTCTCGGCGGGCGGGTGGCCGAGAGGCTTGCGGTCGATATAGGCTCGAGGCTATAAAGGCATGGCGTGGATAGTCGAGTTCGCGGCGCCGTTCGAAGCCGAGTTCGACGCTTTCCCGGAAGCGGTTCAGGATGCGATTCTTTCCAGGGTCAACCTTCTCGAACGGGAGGGGCCACAGCTCGGCAGGCCGCATGTCGACACCCTTCATGGCTCGCGACACGCCAATTTGAAGGAGCTGAGATGCACAG
>SLRI01000303.1 GCA_007131045.1 Rhodospirillales bacterium | reverse complement strand
GGCGCAGGCTCGGCATCCAGGCGGCGGCCGAGCAGGCCGTGCGGGACGACATGCAGGCGGTGCGCCGGCACGCCCTGCCGCAGCAGCCGGCGACGACCCTGCTCGGTGTGGCAGATGACGGCATCGACAGCCCGGGTCAGCCGCCCCATACCGGCGACCATCAACCAGGGCTCCGCACCGTTGTAGGGCAGCGTGTCGTGGACCGTGAGGACGACCGGGGCAACCGCCCGCAGGCGCTGGATGAAGCCGAAGTCGAGGAGCGGCAGAGGCGCCCATTGCAGGTGGATCAGCTCGACCCCGAGCGCCCGCAGCCGCGCCGGCAGCCGCCAGAGGTCGAGGCCGTGCAGCGCCCCCTTGGCGAGCCGGACGGCCCGCTCCGACAGCCGGCGAGCGATCGGGGTCGCGAGCGGCCGGTAGAAATGCCCGAGATGGTCGAGGCTCGGCTCGCCGGGGAGGCTGCCGCGAGCCTCGCCGATCATCGTCACCCGATGCCCGGCGGCCACCAGCCCGCGCGCCAGTGCGGCGTCGTAGGGCGGGCTGAACTCGCTCGGATCGACGAGGGCGACATGCATCGAAGGGACCCTCAGTTCGTGCTCGGGACGTCGCCGGCACCGGACCGGGCGGAGGCCGCGACATTCCAGGTGACGGCCCGCTCGCCACGCAATGCGCGCCAGGCGCCGATCGCGTTGCCGGCAAACGCCAGGAGCATGTTCCAGGGCTGCTCGACCAGGCCGATGCGCAGCCTGAGCCCGAGCGCGAGGCAGGCTGCCGCCAAGATCGCCGCGACGATCGTCGCCATCGGCCCTAGGATCAGGATGGCAGCGCCGGCGAGCAGCATCGCGCCCGCGGCCATGAACCAGCCGCCGATCCAGCGCATCAGCCGGTACATGACGTACTTGTAGAGGTGCCAGGGATCGAGATCCCGCAGCTTCGGCCAGAGGATGCTGTGCACCGCCATGCACTCACAGGCGATGCGGATCTTGCGCTTGAACTCGTCGGCGGCGTCGGTGGTGTGCCATTCGAAGGCGCGAAGCTCGGGTGCCCGGACCACCCGGCGGCCGTTCAACAGCACGACGAGCGGCAGATAGAGGTCGTCGAAGAGGCCTTTGGGCACCGGCTCGTGCAGCGACCGGCGCATGGCGAAGAGCGAGCCGTCGCCGCCGATCGCCGAGCCCGTCTCGGTCTCGAGGCCGCGGGTCCACTCGTTGAGCCGCCAATAGGCCGAGCCCACGGCGGCCGTGGCGCCCGCATCGTCGTTCACATAAGTCAGATGGCTGCAGACGCAGCCGATCGTGGGATCGGCGAAATGGCGGCGCAACACCGCCACGGCATCGGGCGCAATGCGAACATTGGCGTCGGTGAAAATGAGGATCGAGGCGCCGGTCATGCCGACGAGCAGGTTCATGCCGTGCGTCTTGCCGCGCCGTTCGGGCGAGACGACCAGCCGGATGCGGTCGCGATGGGGCTCGAGGAGCGCTGCCGTGCGATCGGCGGCGGCGTCGACATAGACCAGGATCTCCAGCTCGCCCGCTGCTTCGCGCAGCTGCAACAGGTCCGCGATCTTGGCCTCGATGGTCTGCTCCTCGTTATAGGCGCAAAGGCAGACGGCGAAGGTCTCGGCTGGTGCCTCGGGGTCGGGCCGTGGGACGGGCGGCGCCGGCCGCAGCCGGCGTGCGACGAGAAGGCTCATCTGGTAGGGGCCGAACGGATAGAGTCCGATGAAGAGGCAGAGGCAACCAAGGCCGAAAAAGGTCAACTCGAGCACGACGGCTGCTCCATTCAATGCGCATTTTCACCCTTGAGCGTGGCCCAGGGTGTCTTCACGAGAATCACGACGTCGAGCCAGAGCGACCAGCGACGGATGTAGTCGAGATCGAACTCGACTCGGCGCTGGAGATGGTCCTCGGTCTCGGTGTTGCCGCGCAGCCCGTTGACCTGCGCCCAGCCGGTGATGCCCGGGCGGACGCGATAGCGGCGCTGGAAGCGCTCGACGACCTCCTCGTAGGGCCGGCCGCCGGCCTTGGCGTTCAAGGGGTGCGGCCTAGGGCCGACCAGCGACATGTCGCCCTTGAGCACGTTGAGCAGCTGCGGCAGCTCGTCGATGCTGCTGCGCCGCATGAAGGCGCCGACCCGGGTCACCCGCGGATCGCCTCTGGTCACCAGCCGGTCGGCCATTGGATCGGCCAACTCGTGCTTGAGCGAACGAAACTTCAAGGCGTCGAAGCGGCGATTGTTGTAGCCGCGACGCACTTGGCGGAAGAACACCGGTCCGCTGCTCTCCAGCTTGATCGCCAAAGCCGTGAGCAGCATCAGCGGCCCGAGAAAGACCAGCATGGCGGCCGCGACGACGATGTCGGTGGCACGCTTGAGCGCCCGCTCCGCGGCGCCCAGCGGCTCTTCGTGGACCGGGGTGGCGGCGAAGCCCGAGGGCGAGCGCGGCAGCGGCACGGCGACGCCGACCCGGACGGGCACCACCTCCAGCGCCTCCAGCAGCCGGCCCAGCCGGGCAGGCTCGGTGGTCGGCAGGGCCACCACCGTGATCGCCTCGGCCCAGCGCACCGCCTCGACGCAATTGGCGAGCCAAGCCTCCGTATCGGTGGCACCGTGCGGCGCCGTTCGGTAGACCAGACGATGCTCCGCCGGCACGATCACCGGGCTGCACGGGCAGCCGTGCTCGGTCTCCAGCAGCAGCTGCAGGGCCGGGCGATTCAGGCGGACGTCCGGCGGCAACAGGTCGAGCACGGCGACCTGCCGGCGCAGGCCGCCGCGCGCCTCGACGGTGGCGATGCCGATCGCGAAGAGTACGCGTCCGACCGCGATCAGAAGGGCGAGGAGACCGGCCGTGAGCATCACATCGTGGACGTCGAGCACGCGTTGGGCGACGACTGCGGCGATGATCGACATACCGGCGGCGACGCACAACGTCCCGAGCGTCAGCAAGTGCGTCAGCACATGCTCGGGTTGGCGCAGCCGCCGCCAGGCGTAGGCACGCGTCGCCTGCAGCAGGAGGACGAGGGCGACGCCGAATCCGGCCGCGACCGCGAGGCCCAGCGGCCCCGGATCGACGGCCGCCCGGGCCGAGCCGAGCATGATCACGAGCGCGGCTGCGCCGGCCTCGAGCGCGGCGAGGAGGAGACCGAGGGTCAGCGCCAGGCGGCCGAGGGGCAGCTCGCGACGCCGCCCGGCCGCCCAGCCGAACGCCCGCAGCCGGGTATCCGAGGTCTCGATCATCAGGCCGGCCCATCAGCGAAGGTCAGGGAGACGTCGCGCGGCATCGGGCCGGCGCCAGCGACAGGCGGCTGCTCCAGGCGTGGCCAGACCACCAGGGCGAGCAGCAGGAACTGGACGTGGTAGCCGAGGAGAAAACCGCCGAGGAACAGCACCTGAAAGAGCAGGGCGACGGCCAGCAGGCGGTCGGGGCAGCCGACGAAGAGGCAATAGCCGTAGAAGACCGCGAACGGCAGGGCGCCGATCAGCCCGTACTCGACCACGAGCTTGAGCCAAGAGGAATCCTGCACCGCGTAATCGAAATGCCAGACCGCGTCGGCCATGCCGCCGGGCCCGACCCCGGTGAGCAACAGGTCGGGCCGGCCGGCGAAGACGTCGGCCACCGCCCAATAGGGCCCGAAAAAGCGCATCGACGCACTCGCCTGCGGATTGGCGAACTCGCCGAGGCGGGCGAGGAAGTAGTCGACCGGGAAGATGTCGGCCGAGGCCCAGATCGCCGCGGCGCCGACGACCAGGCCACCCGCGAGCCAGCCGCCCCGTCCGCTCCGGATCAGCAGCACCGGCAGGAAGACCGCGAGAAGCACGAGGCCGGTGCCGGAGAAGGCGAGCAAGAGCCCGGTGGCGAGTGCCGCGAGGACCAGCGGCCGGCGGAACCAGGCGCTCTCGACGATGATGGCGATCGCCATGAGCTGCGAGAGATGCGACGGCTCCAGGAGCCACAGTCCGGTCGCCTTGACGATCCCGCCACCGAGCTCGATCACCATGTTGAAGCCCGGGATGAAGACCGGCTCCGGCAGCAGCCGGTCGAACGGAAACATCCAGGAAGCGCCGAGCACGAACTGCACCAGAAACTGTACCAGCGCCGAGCCGGCGACGAGCAGCGCCAGGGTCTGGAAATGGCCGAGCAGCCGGCGGTAGTCGGCAGCACCGAGCGGCAGGACCAGGACGAAGGGCAGATAGAGCAGGCAGAACATCGCGAGCGACAGCAGCGAGAACGTCTGCCCGGCCAAGACCAGGCTGGTGATGACCGCCGCCAGCACGACACAGAAGAGAACGAAGCGCGGCGGCGCCACGATGAGGCGGCCACTGAGTGCCCCCCAGCCCGCGACCAAGAGGCCGAGCACCAGGCCGATGCCGAGCTGGCTCGCGGCCAGCGGCACCGCGAAGCGCTGGAGGATGACCGCGGCGACCAGCACGACCACGAGCGGCAGCAGGCTCACCGCGACGCCCGGCTGCAGGTGCGCGTGCGGCAGCGCAGCGCTCGCCGGTGGCGCCTTGCTGCCGATCGCGATCGGCAGCAAGGTTGCCCCGCTCATCGACGCGCTGCCACTCAAGCCACTAGTGACCGGTCGGCGGCGGCGCCCGCTTGCGCAAAGCCGTCGATCATCGCGGCCAAGCCTTCCTCGAGAGTGATCGAGGCGGCCCAGCCGAGCAGTCGTCGGGCAGCCGCGGGCTCACCCCAGAACCGCGAGACGGTGCCGCCGACGGTGGGCTCCTCGACCAGCCGGGCACGGCCGCCGCCGAGCCGCCGCGCATCGCGGGCGAGCTCGCGAAGCGTGGTCGGCTCACCGGTCGTGAGCTGCAGCGGCGGCAGCTCGCTCTCACCGGCGAGCAGCGCTTCGATGAGCCCTGCCGTGCCGCGGGCGACATCGTCGACATGGGTGAAGTCGAAGGCGTTGTCGCCGCCGCGCACGTGCATCGGCCCGCCGCCCGCAGCAGCACTCGTAAAGGCCGGCACAACCCGGTCGGGATGGTCCTCGATAGAGCCGTAGACATTGGCGTAGCGGACGATCTGCGTTAGCTGGCCGGAGCGCCGCGCCGCGGTGACCAAGCGTTCCGCCGCGGCTTTCGAACGCCCGTAGACGTTGATCGGGGCGATGGGCGCACACTCGCGCACCGGCAGACGGGCCGGCTCGCCGTAGACCTCTCGGCTGCTCGCCAAGAGCACGAACGGCCGCTCCGGTAGTTCGCGCGCGGCCTCGAGCACTGCGCGCACGCCGCCGACATTGACGCTGCGGCAGAGCCCGGGATCGGCGGCGCTCTTGCCGACCCGGGCGATCGCGGCCAAGTGCACGATGCCCCGGCAGCCTGCGGCCCGGGCGGCGACCGCCACCGGCGAGCGCACGTCGCCGTAATCCGGGTGGCAGGGGGAGACGGCATTGTCGAAGCCGACCACCTCGTGGCCGGCCGCGCCGAGCTCCCTGCGCAGGGCACGACCGATGAGCCCGGCGGAACCCGTGAGCAGCAGGCGCGTCATGGCGCTCAATGCCGGACCGAAGGTCGAGCCGTCGCGAGCCCGGCCGCTGCCGACGCCGTGGCACGGCGCGGGATGGGCCGGTCGAGCGTCGAGACTTGGCGTGCGGGTCGATCGATCATGGCCCGTTTATCCGAAAGACGTTTTTCACCATCTCTTGCGTCACAATTGCGGAACTCGGGCGGGCTGTTCGCCGCGCCGCCGCGCCGACCGCACCAGGGCCGCAGCGCCCATGCCGGTTTCGCCCCCGAATCGAGGCACGGAGTTAGTCTGCCGACAGGCGATCGGGGCAACCGACCGGCCGCCGAGCGAAGAGCTTCTTCCACCCGCCGGGCGCAACCAGCATCCCGGCAAGCACCATCGGCCGTCAACTGTCACGAGCACGACAGTTTTCTGCTGAGCGACTGTAGAAGCGGCGATTCTCGTTCCAGCGGTGCACTGTTGCGTGACACGGTATAGAGCCCGTGTGCACCAACGAACAGGCCAAACCTCCAGCTATTGTACGCGAGTGCGCTATTCGCCCGAAAATGGTAAAGCTATAACAAACACGTACAACTTAAAGGTGAATTTAATTGAGTTTATCTTAACAATTTACAATTTATTAGAAGATTAACAACTTGTCCAACTACTCAACTCTAAATGAAGGGCCCGCCCCGGCGCGAACCTCAGTACCAGTAGCCGCTGGTGCGAAACCGTGGCCGGTCCGTGGCCGGGCCGAACGATGGCGGCAGGCCGTGGCCGATCCGTCCTTCGGGATACGGGGGGCTCTCCGCCTCGCCGAGCAGTGACAGCAGCCGCTCGATTCGTTCCTCGGTCGGCGGGTGGGTGCGCAACAGCGACGGCTCCGGCATCCGTCGTCCCGGGAGCAGAATCTCCTCCCAGTAGCGGCCCTGGTAGCGGTCGAGCTTCTCGAGCGCGGCGGCGAGGCCGGGCGGGTCACGAGTCAAGGTTGCGGCCTCGAGATCGGCATCGAACTCGCGCGCGCGGGAGAGGGCGAGCTGAAGCAGGCTGCCGATCACCGGTGCGGTGATCAGAATGAGGAGCGTCGAAAGCGGCACCGGCGGGTAGCCGAAGAGCAGGAGCGGCAGGCTAGCGAAAGCCAAAAGGATGCCGATCGTCGCCAGGAGGCTGGTCAACCGGCTCATCATGTCGGCGAGCCCCATCAGCCAGAGGTCGTTGTTGCGCACGTGGCTGATCTCATGCGCCAGGACGCCGGCGAACTCGCGCCAGTCGAGGGTCCTGAGCAACCCCACCGTGACGGCGATCGCCGCATCCCCGCGGCTGCCGACGGCGAACGCGTTGAGCGTCGAGGACGGCAGGATATAGAGCCGCGGCACCCGCTCGAGGCCGGCCCGCCGGCCGAGAGTCTCGACCAGCTCGGCCCCTTGCGGAAAGGTCTGCCAGTCGACTGGCCGGGCGCGATAGGCGCGCATCACCCACTCCGGCGCGACCGTGGGCGACATCAAGAACCCCAGGAGCCCGCCGACCATCGCCCAGACCGCGATCTCGAAGCCCCAGAGGCTCCAGCTCGCGAGCAACAGGATGCCGGCCATGCCGCCGAGCAGCAGCACCGAGTGCAGGACGTTGCGCAGCTTGTGCCGGCGCCGCCGCTCGGCATCGAAGACGAGCCGCGGCCGAGGTTGCGGCGCTGCGCGGACGATTCTGAACATCTCGGCGATGTAGGCACGCGGCGGCTCCGGGCCAACACCGATTGATCGGCGGGGCGCGAGCTGCGACAAGAGAGCCGTGATCGGGGAGAGGAGAGCCGGTGAGCGAACCGTCGATGATCGGGGTGGACTGGGGCACGTCGCGGCTGCGCGCGGCACTGCTCGGTGCCGATGGTGCCGTCCTCGCCGAGCACGCCGCCGATGCCGGGATCATGACCGTCCGCGACGGCGGGTTCGCGGCGAGGCTGCAGGCTGCGGTGGCAGCACTGGGTGCCCCTGCCGGCCTGCCGGTCGTGCTGAGCGGCATGATCACCAGCCGCCAGGGCTGGCAGGAGCTGCCCTACCTCCCCTGCCCCGCCGATGCGCGGGCCCTGGCCGGCGTCATCCGGCGCCTCGAGGCGCCCGGTCTCGGGCCGCTCCACTTCATCACCGGGTTGAGCTGCACCGGACCCGACGGCATCCCCGACGTGATGCGCGGCGAAGAGACACAGATCATCGGCCAGGACGACCCGGCCCGGGGCGAGGCCGTGGTCCTGCCCGGCACACACAGCAAGTGGGTGGTGGTCGAGGGCGGCCGGATCGTCCGGTTTCGCACGTACCTCACCGGCGAGCTCTTCGCCGTCCTCGAGGCGCACTCGATCCTCGGCCGGCTGATGACCGCCGGGCCTGCGGACGATGCCGCCTTCGCCCGCGGCGTCCGGGTGGCACTCGATAGCCCCGGCCTGCTCGGCCGGCTGTTCAGCGCCCGCGCCCTGCCGCTCCTGGGCGACCTCGAGGCGCAAGCGGTCCGCGACTACCTGTCGGGCCTGTTGATCGGCACGGAGATCGCCGAAGCCCGGCATGCCGAGGCGCCTGCCTCGGTCCTGGTGATCGGCAGCGACACCCTTGCCCGGCGCTACGCTCAGGCCCTCGATCTGGCAAAGCTGCAGCATCGCCAGGGCTACCCCGATGCGGCATTTCGCGGGCAGTGGCTGGTGGCCCGGGCAGCGGAGATCGTCAGATGAGCAGCACGGCATCCGGGCAACTCGCAACCGCCATGGCGGCGCTGCCGCTGGTGGCGATCCTGCGCGGCCTCGTGCCCGACGAGGCGCCGGCGATCGGTGCCGCACTGGTCGAGGCCGGGTTCCGCATCATCGAGGTGCCGCTCAACTCGCCCGAGCCGCTGCGCAGCATCGAAACCCTGGCGCAGCGCTTCGGCGACGACTGCGTGATCGGTGCCGGCACGGTCCTCGAGCCCACGGCCGTCGCCCGGCTCGAGGCCGCGGGCGGCAAGCTGGTCGTCATGCCGCACAGCGATCGCGGCGTGATCGAGGCCGCCAAGGCCCGAGGCCTCGCCTGCGTGCCGGGCGTGGCGACGCCGACCGAGGCGTTCGCAGCACTCGCCGCCGGTGCTGATGCGCTCAAGCTCTTTCCGGCCGAGATCCTGCCGCCGGCGGCGGTCAAGGCGATGCTCGCGGTGCTGCCGAAAGGCACCGGACTCCTGCCCGTGGGCGGCATCGAGCCTTCGACCATGGCGCCCTATGTCGCCGCCGGGGCCGCAGGCTTCGGCCTCGGCTCCGCCCTGTTCAAGCCCGGGATGAGTCCGGACGAGGTGGCCGAGCGCGCGGCCGCCTTCGTGCAGGCCTGGCGGGCGCTCAAACCCTGAGGCTGAAGGCGGCGACCGGGCCCTCGAACACCACCCGCTCGGCGAGCCGCGCCGCATAGGCCGCGAGCGCTTGCGACGGCGCCGTCCGCTCCGGCCCCTCGGGCTGGCTCGCATGGACGACGAAGCCCGTGGCGTTGTCCGGCTGCGGCCGGCGCACCGGTGCTGGCCCGCGGGCCCGGCCATCGAGCCCGTGGCC
>SLRI01000291.1 GCA_007131045.1 Rhodospirillales bacterium | reverse complement strand
GCTGATCAAGCCGTTCACCATGGCCGGCCTGGGTGTGCTCTTCTTCCACTATCTCTTCATCGACCTGATCGATCCGGCCGATGCCGGCCAGTACATCGCCGGCCTGATCCTCCTGGGTGCCGCCCCCTGCACCGCAATGGTCTTCGTCTGGTCGCAGCTGACCAAGGGCGATCCGAACTACACGCTCGTCCAGGTGTCGGTGAACGACGTCATCATGATCTTCGCCTTCGCGCCGATCGTGGCCCTCCTGCTCGGCGTGACCGACCTCGAGGTGCCATGGGAGACGCTGCTCCTCTCGGTCGTCCTCTACGTCGTCATCCCGCTCGCCGCCGGTGCCTGGACCCGAAAGCGACTGGTCGAGAGCGCGGCACCCGGAGCCCCCGGCGAAGCCGAAGTCGAGCGCTTCACCGCCCGGATCAAGCCCTTCTCGGTGATCGGCCTGCTCGCCACCGTGGTCCTCCTCTTCGGCTTTCAGGGCCACGTCATCCTCGGCCAGCCGCTGCTCATCGTGCTGATCGCGGTGCCGCTGTTGATCCAATCCTACGGCATCTTCGTCATCGCCTACGCCGCGGCCTGGGCCTGGCGCGTGCCCTACAAGGTCGCCGCACCCTGCGCGATGATCGGCACCTCCAACTTCTTCGAGCTCGCCGTCGCCGTCGCCATCGGCCTCTTCGGCCTGAATTCGGGGGCCGCACTGGTGACCGTCGTCGGCGTGCTGGTCGAGGTCCCGGTGATGCTGTCGCTGGTCGCCTTCGCCAATCGCACACAAGGCTGGTTCCCGGCCGAGGAGACCCGGATCGGCAGCGGCCGGCCGGCCGCCCGTGAAGGGAGCAGTTGATGTTCGAGACCGCGCTCGTCGCCCTGGACCTGTCGCCCGCCGAGGTGCCGCTCACCGAGTGCCTGGCCGACCTCGAGCGCTGGGGGGTGAAGAAGCTCGTCCTCGCCCACGTCGTCCGCGTCGGCTGGGCGCAAGGTGCGGGCTACGGCCACGAGCCCGACCTCCTCGACTGGCTCGAGCAGCGCGCCGCCCCGCTGCGGGCGCAGGGTCTCGAGGTCGAGGCCCACGTCCGGGCCGCGGGCAGCCCCGCCGACGCGATCCTGGCACTGGCCGCCGAGGTCGAAGCGGATCTCGTCGTCATCGGCTCGCGCAGCGAGAGCCGCGTCACATCGCTCTTCCTCGGCAGCGTCGCGCGCGCCGTGATCCAGCAGACCCGCCTGCCGCTCTTGCTGCTGTGGATCGAGCCCACGGCCGAGGCCACCGCCCGAACCTGCGAAGCGGTCTGCGCCGACACGCTGCGCCACGTCCTCCTCGCCACCGACTTCTCGAAGCACGCGGCCGCGGCCGAGACGGTGGCAGCGGTGCTGGCACGGCAGGCCGCGCGGACCACCGTCCTCCACGTCATGACCGAGGCTACAGTAGCGACGACGCCGCACTGGCCGGTGATGGCCGAGGCGGCACTCCGGGCGATCGCCGCACCGGTCGCCGCCGTCGGCAATCTGGTCGAGACGCGTACGGGGGAAGGCGAGCCCGCCGCCACCATCGCCCGCCTCGCCGCCGAGACCGGTGCCAGCCTGATCGTCCTCGGCAAGCACGGCCAGGGCTGGCTGGAGAGGGCGCTGATCGGCAGCACCGCCGCCGCCGTCTGCGAAACCGCCCGCCGCCCGGTCCTGATGGTGCCCTCGGCCGCCAGCGCCGAATAGCCCACCGCTCATCCAACCCGGCGACGACCGTCCCTCGGTGGCGGTCGCGCCCGGCCGCCCTGGTCGCGGTGCCGCACCTGTCGAGCAGTCTTACAACAATCCGGGCGCGCATCCCGGATCGCGACCCGCGCGCGCCGTCGCGGCACTGACGAGAGCCGGTATCGCCGCGTCTGGCGGCGGCTTTTTCATCCGGCAATGGGCAAGTATGTCGAAAAATTTTACAATTAACGATTAATAAAAAACCTGCTTGACCCGGCAAACCCTGTTAGCATATCCGAGTGTGGTAAATTAACCAATGGAGCGGATTGGAAGTCTTGAAGACAAGTGGGTTATCAGTTATTCAAGAGGCCGCCTGGAGTGGCGGCCGGCCAATAGGTCGCCGTAGAGAGAAACCGTACACCGATTTACTGTAAGTGAGCGTGCAAGGGCGGTTCGCGTTTCTGAGTAACGACAAGAAGAGTTCCAAACGGTCGAAGCCGACGCGGCGACCGATTCGAGGCAATGATCAATGAAAGCAGTGTAGTCTGGAGACGAGCAAATGGAAGGTGCGGCCGAGAACAATGATCCGGCAGCAAGCGGCAGGCCACGACGCCGTGCCGAGGCGAGGGGCGGCGGGCTGGTCATCGGCGTCGTCGGCTGCGGCTACTGGGGAGCCAAGCACGTCCGTGTGTTGAGCGGCCTGGCCGATGTCGCCGCGGTCGTCGTCATCGACCGCGACTCGGCGATCCGGGCCGCGATCACCGCCGCCTTCCCGGCGGTGCGCGGCTTCGCCGATCTCGAGGAGGCGCTGCCGCTGGTCGATGCCCTGGTCGTCGCCACCCCGCCGCAGAGCCACGCCGCCGTCGCCATGGCCGGGATCGAGGCCGGCAAGCACGTGATGATCGAAAAGCCGATGACGGCGAAGCTGGCCGAGGCCTACCGCCTGGTCGAGGCGGCGGCTGCGGCCGGCGTCGTGCTGATGGCGGGCCACACCTTCGAGTTCAACCCGGCGGTGCGCGAGCTGCGCCGCAGGCTCGATCGGGGCGAGCTCGGCACCCCCTATTACATCCACTCGGCCAGGCTCAATCTCGGCCTCTACCGCTCCGACGTCGACGTCGTCTGGGACTTGGCGCCGCACGACGTCTCGATCATGAACTACCTCTTGCGCGCCGTCCCGGACCGCGTCTCCGCCTGGGGTTCGGCGCATGCCTGCAACGACGTCAACGATTTGGCCTACATCAAGCTGCACTACGACAGCCTCGGCGTCACCGGCCACGTCCACGTCTCCTGGCTCGATCCGCGCAAGGTCCGCACGGTGACCGTCGTCGGCAGCCGCAAGATGGCGATCTACGACGACGTCGCCGAGGAGCGGCTGCGCATCTTCGACTGCGGCGTCGAGGCCGGTGAGCCGATCGGCGGTGCCGATACCCTGGTTCCCTACGAGCGCCCCTTCGCCTACCGCCACGGCGACATCGTCTCGCCGCGGATCGCCGCCGACGAGCCGCTGCTGCTCGAGAACCGCCACTTCGTCGACTGCATCCGCGGCGAGGCCGAGCCCCTGGCCTGTGGCCTGAGCGGGCTCGCCGTGGTCGCCGTGCTCGATGCCGTGGACCGCGCCATCGCCACCGGCAGCACGGTCGACGTCGCCCCGATCCCCGCCCGAGCGGCCAGCCGACCGGAGCGCCGGCCGCACGAGCTCTCGGGGCGCATCGACCCCGCCACCGTGGTCGCCATCCACAGCCGCGTCGCCTGACCGATCGGCCGCCCGCCGGCCCCGTCCCGTCACCAGCCCGCCTCGGCCCCGCCCATTCGATCCGTCTGCCCATTCGATCCGCCTGGAAGCTTCCTCGATGACCGACACCGTCCCGTTTCTCGACCTCGGCCGGCTGCACGCCGAGTTGCGCGCCGACCTCGACGCCGCCTGGCACGAGGCCGTCGACCACGCCGGCTTCATCGGTGGCGCCGCGGTCGAGCGCTTCGAGGCCGACTGGGCCGCCTATTGCGGCACCCGCCACGCCGTCGGGCTGAGCGACGGCACGGCGGCCCTGGAGCTGGCGCTCGCCGTTCTCGGTGTCGGCCCCGGCGACGAGGTGATCGTGCCCGCCAACACCTTCATCGCCACGGTCGAGGCCGTGGTGAAGGTGGGGGCGGTGCCGGTCTTCGCCGATGTCGAGCCCACCACGCTCCTGCTCGCCCCCGCTGCCGCTTCCGCGGTTATCGGTCCCCGCACCCGCGCCATCATCGCCGTCCACCTCTACGGCCAGCCCTGCGACATGGACGCGCTCGGCGCCCTGGCCGGGCGGCACGGCCTGGCGCTGGTCGAAGACGCGGCGCAGGCGCACGGCGCCACCTGGCGCGGCAGGCGTGTGGGTTCGCTCGGCAGCATCGGCTGCTTCAGCTTCTACCCGGGCAAGAATTTGGGTGCTTTCGGCGATGCCGGGGCGGTCACCACCGATGACGCGCAGCTCGCAGCCGCGATCCGCAGCCGCGCCAATCACGGCAGGCCGCCGGCTGCCGCCGAGCGCTGCGACGTGCTCGACGGCAACCACCGGCTCGACGCCCTGCAGGCCGCGGTGCTGACCATCAAGCTGCGCCACCTCGACCGCTGGAACGCGGCTAGGGCGGCGGTCATGCAGCGCTACCTCCAGGGCCTCGCCGGCGCCGGGGTCGCTTTCACCCGAATTCGCGAAGAGGCCACCAGCAGCCACCACCTCGCCGTCGCCCTCGTCCCCGACCGCGACGAGGTGCGCCGCCGCCTCGCCGCCGCCGGCATCGCGACGGGCATCCACTACGCCATCCCCTGCCACCGCCAGCCCGCCTGCGCCGCGCTGGTGGCCGCGGCACGACACGCCCCGCACGTCCCGGTGGTCGACGCCACCGCCGGCCGGCTGCTGTCGCTGCCGCTGTTCCCGCAGCTGACCGAGCCCGAGGTGCAGCGGGTGATCGACGCGCTGGCGGCGATTTTGGCCACCATCGATCCGGCGATCGTGGAGCATGCCGCATGACCGGCGCCGAGCTTGCCGCCCCTGCCACCGCCTCGCCGGCCACAGCCCCGGCCGCCCCGGCATCCGACCCGCTGATCCGGCCGCGCGTCGGCCGCGCCCCGTGCCGGGCCGAGGCGGCCTGGGAGCGGTTCGTGGCCCGGGCCGCGGGCGGCGACGTGGTGCAGACCGGTGCTTGGGGCCGCAGCAAGGACGCCATGGGCTTTGCCGCGGCGATCGCGGTGAGCCACGGCCCGGACGGGCGGATCGAGGGCGGCGGGCTGATCGTCGCCCGCGAGGTGGCGCTGCTCGGCGGCCGGCTGCCGCTCGCCACCGTCGGCTACGTCGCCCGTGGCCCCTTGGTCACGAGTGACGATCCGGCAGCGATCGACCGGGTCCTCGATACCCTGGAGGCGAGCGCCCGAAGGCTCGGTGTCGGGCATCTGATCATCCAGCCACCGGCCGGTGCCGCGCCGCTCGACGCCCGGCTCGAAGCGCGTGGCTACGACGCCGGGGCCACCGCCGTGGCGCCGACCTGCACGCTCCTGATCGACCTCGCCCCGGACCTCGACGATCTCTTCGCCGCGATGTCGAGTTCGCAGCGGCGCAACCTGCGAAAAGCCAAGAAGCTCGGGGTGCAAGTCCGCCGCGCCACCACCGAGGACCTGCCGGCCTTCCAGGCGCTGCATGCCGCGACCGCGGCGCGGCAGGGCTTCACTCCGCTCTCGCTCGCCTATCTCGAGGCGCAATGGCAGGCGCTTCGCCCGCTGGGCGCTGTCGAAATCTTTCTCGCCAGCGCGCCCGAGGCGCCCGAGCGGCCGATCGCAGGCGCGCTGGTCACCGCCTATGCCGGCACCGTCACCGACAAGATACCGGGCTGGAACGGCGAGGCGCCGGCGCTGCAGCCGTCCATCGCCTGTCTCTGGGAGGCGATCGCCTGGGCCAAGGCCGAGGGCTTTCGCCACTTCGATCTCGGCGGCATCCCGCGCCCCGCCGGCCGAGCGCTGCTCGCCGGCGAGCGCGACAAGGAAGCCTCGGGCGAACGCAACCCCGCCGCCTTCAAGGCGCGCTTCGGCGGCAGCGTCGTCATGCTGCCCGAGGCCCGGCAGCGCACCTTCAACCCGCTGTTCCGCCCGGCGGTCCGCTTCGCCTGGCAGAACCTCGCCCAGAACCCGCGTCTGAAGTCGTTCGTCAACGGTCTGCGCAATGGCTGACCCGCCACCCGTCACCGCTCGGCCGAGTCCCGTCACCGCTCGCCACAACCATGCGCAGCGGCTGTTCGATCTGGCGCTGACCATCCCGATCCTCATCCTGATCGCACCGCTCTTGCTGCTCGCAGCACTCGCCGTCGGGCTGACCAGCCGCGGCCCCGTGCTGTTTCGCCAGATCCGCATCGGGCGCGACGAGCGGCCGTTCTCGATGCTCAAGTTCCGCACCATGTATGTCGACGCCGACCACCGGCTGCACGAGGAGATGAACCGCCGCGAGCTCCTGGGCGAGGATGTCGCCGAGGACGGCCTGTTCAAGCCGGCCGACGACCCGCGGATCACTCCAGTGGGCGCGTTCCTGCGGCAGAGCAGCATCGACGAGCTGCCGCAGCTCTTCAACGTCATCAAGGGCGATATGTCGCTGGTCGGCCCGCGGCCGGCGCTGCCTTGGGAGGTCGAGCTGTTCACCGCGGAGGAGCGCCGCCGCCACGCCTGCCGCCCCGGGATCACCGGCATCTGGCAGGTCTCGGGGCGCAACCGGCTGTCGATGCGCAAGATGCTCGCCCTCGACCTCGTCTACGTCCGCTACCGCTCGCTCAAGCTCGACCTCTGGGTGCTCCTGCAGACCCCCAAGGCCGTCCTGTTCGAGCGGGCAACCCGCTGAGGCCGCCCGCATGACCACGCTCCTCGTCGCCACCACCGGCGGGCATCTGGCCCAGCTGGTCGAGCTCAGCCGGCGCCTGCCCGGCGTCGCTGCCGACCGCCTCTGGGTCACCTTCGACACCGCCCAGAGCCGCTCGCTCCTGGGCGGCGAGGCGGTCCGCTTCATCCCCTTTATCCACGAGCGCGACGTCCTGGGCGTCGCCCGCGGCACCGCGATCTGCCGGCGGCTGCTCGACGAGCTCGCGGTCGAGGCGGTGATCAGCACCGGCTCGGCCATCGCGCTCGCGTTCCTGCCCTACGCGGCGCTACGCGGCATCCCCGCGCACTACATCGAAAGCTCGGCCAGGGTCGGTGCGCCGTCGCTCACCGGCCGTCTGCTCGGCCGCGTCCCGGGCATCCGCCTCTACCGCCAATACCCGCACGCCGCGACCGGCCGCTGGGCCTATGGCGGGTCGGTGTTCGACACTTTCTATGGTTTGCCGGGCGAGGTCGAGACCGTCGGCGTGCGCCGCCTGGTGGTCACCCTCGGCAGCGTCGAGCAGAGCTTTCGCCGGCTGCTCGACCACCTGGTGCCGCTCATTCCGGAGGATGCCGAGGTGCTCTGGCAGACCGGCCACACCCCGACCGCCGGCCTGCCGATCGAGCCACGGCCCTTCCTGCCGGCGGCCGAGCTCGCCGGCGCCATGGCGGCGGCCGACGTGGTCGTGGCGCATGCCGGCTGCGGCTCGGCACTCACCGCACTCGATGCCGGCAGGCTGCCGATCCTGGTCCCCCGCGACGCGGGTCGGGGCGAGCTGGTCGACGGTCACCAGATCGAGCTCGCCCGCTGGCTCCAGGGGCAGGGGCTCGCCCTGCACCGCACGCCAGAGAGCCTGACCGATCGCGACCTCCGGCACGCCGCCGCCTGCCGGGTCGCGCGCAGTACCATCCCACCGCCCTTCGCGCTCACCACCGTCGCAGCAGGGAGGGCCGCATGACCGCACTCGCGCTCGCCCGAAGCGTCCAGCCCGGCGCCATCGCCACGCTCCGCCCGGACGATCGACGCTACGCGGCGTTTTCTGCCGACCACGCTTTTGCCAGCCTGTTCACCTCCGCGCATTGGCTCTCGGCGCTCGAGGACGCCTACGGCCTCGAGATCGAGATCGCGGCCATCGAGCGCGACGGCCAGCTCACCGCCGCCATCCCCTATTGCCGGATCGACGATCTGCGCGGGCGTCGCCTCGTGGCGCCGCCGTTCTCCGACTACGGCGACCCGCTCGCCAGCGATCCGGCCGACCTCGGCCGGCTGCTCGACCACCTCGCGGGCTTCGAGCGCGGGCTGCGGCTGAGGACCCTGCGCAACCCGCTGCCGGCGGCCGATCCCAGGCTCGAGGCCAAGGGCCAGGCCTTCTGGCACGGCATCGACCTCGGGCCGTCGCTGGACACGCTCTGGGCCGGGCTCGACGGCTCGGCCCGGCAGAACAGCCGCAAGGCCGAGCGTTCCGGGGTCACCGTCCGGATCGGCAAGGAGGTGGCCGACCTTCGGCTGTTCCACGCCATGCACGCCCAGCTGCGCAAGGCCAAATACCGCATGCTGGCCCAGCCCTTCGCCCTCTTCACCGCGATCCGCGACCGGTTCACGGCGCCCCCCGGCAGCGCCGGCGACGTCGTCGTGGTGCTCGCCGAAGCGGACGGCCAGCCGATCGCCGGCATCCTCCTGATCCTCTGGCGAGGCACCGCCTATTACAAGTTCAACGCTTCTTTCGATACCAGGCTACGACCCAACGACCTGCTCACGTGGCACGCGATGCGCTATGCTAAGGATCGCGGTTGCGGCTGGTTCGATTTCGGCATTTCCGACACCGACCAGCCGGGCCTCGTCCGCTACAAGCGCAAGTTCGCGACCGAGGAGAAGACGATGCGCCAGCTCGTCCGGCCGCCGACACGGTCGCCGGAACCGCACGAGCAGGCGGCGGCCGCCAACCTCGGTCGGCTGACCGAGCTCTTGACCCGCCCCGAGGTCCCCGATGACGTCACCCGCGAGGCCGGCGATGTACTCTACCGCTACTTCGCCTGACCGACAGCGGCAGCGCCGGGCGACATGGACCAGCCTGGCCGCCGCCCTCGTCGCCGGCGCCATCGCGCTGCCGCAGGCGGCCGCCGATTGGCCGGCCGAGCTCGGGCCCGTCCTCTCCTGGAGCCCACCTGCGGCGCAGGCCGGCCAGTGCAGCCGGGTGGTGAACCGCCACCGTGACCGCCGGGCCAGCATCCAGACCGCGGTCGCCGAAGCCCGGCCCGGCGAGGTCGTCTGCGTCCGCCCAGCGGATCACCGGGACGAGCTCGTCCACATCCGGCGCTCCGGTCGCCCGGGCTGGCCGATCGAGGTCAGGGCACTCGGCCGCGTGGTCACCGCGGGCTTCGTCGTCGAGGCGAACGACGTCATCGTCCGCGGCTTTACCGTCGACAACCGGGGCGTCCCGCATCCCGACGGCTG
>SLRI01000019.1 GCA_007131045.1 Rhodospirillales bacterium | reverse complement strand
TATCGATGGGCGTGGTCAGGCGGCGGCCTCGCGGCCGAGCAGGTAGCGGAGATCGCGGCCGAACGACCAGACCAGCTGCAAGAGTGCCAGGAGCGCCAGCGCCGGGGCCAAGGCGGCCAGCGGCGGGGCGAGGCCGGCGACGAGACAGCCGAGCGAGCCGCCGCAGGCGATCTTGCGGCCGCGGCTTTCCGGCAGCGGGCTGGAGAGCGCCGGCCAGATCCAGGCGGCGGCGACGAAGGCCGGACGCATCAGGCCGATCAGCAACACCCAGGCGCCGACCAGGCCGAAGCTGACGAGGCAGAGCGTGGTGATAATGGTGAAGGCGGTGTCGGCCGCCATGTCCATCCGGCTGCCGAAGTCGCTCACCTCGCGGCGCCTGCGGGCGAGCCAGCCGTCGACACCGTCGAGCACGAGGGCCACGGCAGCGACCGTAAAGACGATCCACAGCAGCGGCAGCGCCGCCGGCTCGGCGAACCAGAGCGTGGTAATTGCGACCGCCAGCAGAAAGGCCGCGAGGTTGAGACGGACCAAGGTCGCCGTGTTGGCGAAGCCGAAGCGAGTGCCCGAGCTCAGGAGGTGAAAGCCGGCGAGGACGGCGCCGGTCGACACCAACGCCAGCAGGCTCGTGAGTGCGACCGCGACGCCGGCGACGCCGGCGATCGTCGCGGCGAGCATGGGAGCGGGAAAGAGACGCAAGCCAAGCGTGGCGGTGGTCGTCAGGCCGCGGCCGCGCCACCCCTCGATAGCGAGCTCTGGCGCCAGGGAAGTGGGCACTTTCATATCGTTCCTCGTCCTCGGCCGCCCCATCACGCCGGCGACGGCCGCTCAATCGCTTTTCCTCGATTTCCTCAGTTGTAACGAGCTGGCGACAAAACCAGGGCCGGCCGCTGAGCCGCGGTTGAACCTGGCTGCTTGGCGGGCGGCCGAACTCGAGCTATCCGACGGCGCGACAGGCGGTGACAGCCAGCCGCCCGGTCATGCGGCGTCGCCGGTCGACGCGGTCGAGTCAGCTCACGGGAGAAACCTCTTGCGCATTCTGATCACCGGCGCCACCGGCTTCATCGGTGGCCGCTTGGCCCTCGCCGCCGCCGCAGCGGGCCACCAGCCGCGCGGCTTCAGCCTCGTCAACGGCCCGCTGCAGGCGGAGACCGCTCGGCGACTCGAGCGAGCCGGCATGCCGCTGCTCATCGGCAGCGTCGACGATGCGGCCGAACTCGACGCGGCCGTGGCGGATATCGAGGTCGTTATCCACCTCGCCGCCGCACAGCACGAAGCCGACCAGCCCGATTCATTTTTCCGCAAAGTCAATGTCGACGGCAGCCTCGCCGTCTTCCGGGCCGCACGCCGCGCCGGCGTCCGGCGTTTCGTCTACGGCAGCACCATCGGCGTCTACGGCCAGGGTGCTGCGGCGACCCTCGACGAAACGAGCAAACCCGATCCCGACAATGCCTATGGCCGCAGCAAGCTGGAGGCCGAGTCGGCGCTGCTCGCCGAGGCGGCCCCACCGGAACTCGTCATCTGCCGGATCGGCGAAGCCTACGGCCCCGGCGACGGCCGGCTCGTCAAGATCTTCAAGGCGGTGAAGAAGGGCCTGCCATGCCGCGTCGGCAAGGGCGCCAATCTGCACCAGCCGATCCATGTCGAGGACCTGAACCAGGGCCTGCTCGCCGCCGCCAGCCGGCCCGGCATCGCCGGCGAGCGCTTTCTTTTGCCCGGACCCTCGGTCGTCGACAGCCGAGTGATGATCGACGAGATCGCAGCCGCAATGCACAAGAAGCCGCCGCCGGCACTGCCCATGCTGCCGTTCAAGCTGGCCGCGATCGCCATGGAGGCGACCATGCCGAAGCTCGGTCTGAAGCCGCCGCTGCACCGTCGGCGGCTCGACTTCTTCACCAAGAACCTCGTCTTCGATCTGCAGAAGTCCAAGCAGCAGTTGGGCTTCGAGCCGAACATCGACTACGCCCGCGGCATTCGCGAGACCTGCGACTGGTATCGCGCCAACGGCGTGGTCTGAGCGCCGTTCAGAGCGTGCCGCGGGCGGCGGCGGCGGTGATCTCGTCGCGGCGGCTCTCGGCGAGGAAGACGAGGCCGCAGAGCAGGCTCAAGGCGAGGGTCAAAAAGCGGCGCAAGAGGGCGACGAGCAGCGCCTCGTCGTAGCCGATGCCGAGGGCCACCGCCATCGCCACGATCGAGCCCTCCATCACGCCGATGCCGGCGATCGACAACGGCAGAAAGGAAGCAATTCCGGCAGCCGCGGTGATCAGCGCACACTGCCAAAAGTCGACCGGATGGCCGAGCAGGACGAAGAGCCAGAAAACGAGCCCGATGGACAGCCCCTGAAAGACGAACGAGATGATCGCCTGCTCGACCCAGCCGCGCCGCGCACGGGCGAGGTGGCCGATATTGTGCAGCAGCGCGTCGACCGCCTTCAGATGACCGAGCCGCCGCGCCAGGGGGGCGAACCACCCGGCCCAGAGCATCGCGAGGCCAGCGAGACCGGCCACCCCGCCGGCGAGGTAGACCACGAGATAGAGCTGCGCGATCGGCGTCTCGAGCAGCAGGACGGCGCCCACCGCACCCAGGGTCAAGAGTGCGGCGAAGCCGGTCAGCCGCTCGACCAGCACGGCAGAAAGCGCCGTCGAGCGGTAGCCCTCGGCCGGCAGGGTACGATAGACCCGATAGGCATCGCCACCCACCGCCGTCGGCAGGAAGCTGTTGAAAAAGAAGCCGGTGCACATCACCCGAAACAGATAGCCGAAGCGGTAGACGAGACCGTGCATGCGCAACGCACTCGACCACTTCACCGTGCTCAGCACCAGAAAGAAGATCATGAGCCCGTAGACCGGCACGAGCACCGACCAGTGCAGTCGGTGGAGCACGTCCGCCGCATGCTGCCAATCGACCAGCCAGAGCAGGATGCTCATGAGAACGCAGGCGACGACGATCTTGGCGAGCGGCTTCACGTGCCGGCGCCATCGACGTCGACAGTGGGCGACGGGTCGGCCGAGGCGTCCGCCGGGCTGCCGGTCTCGACCGTGGCGAACGGCCGGCCGAGCAGCGCCCGGCCGCTGCGGCGCTCGGCGAGCAGGCCGGCCACCCGCTCGATCTCAGCCTGTTGCCGCCGCTCGCCCCAGCCGGCGACCGCCCCGGCGATCACCGCCGCCCGGGTCAGCGCCTCGGTCGAGACGGCGCCCGCGGTCAACGTCTCGGTGCGCCGGAAGAGAATATCGGCGAGGTCCTGCGCCATCTCCTGCTCGAGCGCCACCACGACTTCGATGCCGAGCGTGTCGGTGCCGGGCAGGGCCACCCCCAGCTCGGGCCGCGACGCCGCCCGCTCGACCAGGCCGGACGCCCGGCTGCCGTGCCGGTCGACCAGGCCGCGGGCGAGGTCGAGCGGAAAGCCCCGAGCCTCGATCGCGCGCACCAGACCGTCGCGGTCGTCGATATCGCCGCCCGGCAAGGGCGCTTCTGTCAGCCGCGTCGGCTCGATCTTGCGGTCGAGCTGGCGGGCCAGCCGATCGACGGCGCGGACGGCCTCGAGCGGTGCCGTGGTGAAGCGGACCGCGACGAGGCTCGCACAGCCGGCAGCACCGGTGCCGCTGTGGTCGACGAAATGCGAGCGGTGGCCGTAGCGCAGATTGTCGCCGGCGGCACCGGTGTTGGCGTTCTCGCCGAACGGCAGCAGGCCGGCCTGGACGAGTTCGATATCGTCGAGCCGGATACCCAGCCCGGGCGCCGCCTCGGTGATCTCCTGGACCCAGCCGGCCACCTCCTCGTCGTGCACCCGGTAGTCGTCGGGCAGGCCCCGGTAGACCTTGTGCCACACCCCGACCAGCGTGCGGCCGCGCCAGGGAACGAGGAAGAGATGCCGCTTGCCGCGGCTGACCAGGGCATCGGGATCGTGGCTGCGCGCGGTGAGCGCCACTGCGGCATCACCCTCGACCAACCGCTTGCCGACGACGAACCAGGCATCGCGGGAGAACGGGATGGGCGGCGCCTTGCCAGCCGACAAGCGGCCGATCGAGAGACCGGGCGCATAGGGCCCGCTCGCGTCGAGCACCAAGCGGGTCTCGATGCTCAGGCGCTCGCCGCTCAGCCGGTCGAGGGCGGCGACCGCACGCACTCGACCCTGGTCGAGATCGAAGCCGGTGACCTCGACCCGATTGGCGATCACCGCACCGGCCTCGAACGCGGCCTCGACGAAGCCGAGCACAACCCGCGCCGGGGCGGTGATCAGCCCCTCGGTGAAGACCCCGGCACCGCTGAACTCGTCCGCCGCGAGAAAGGGATAGGCCGCCCGGAGCTCGTCCTTGCCCCAGATCCGGCCGAGCGGCACGGCCTGCGCCGGATCATCGATCATCCGGCGCAGATCGGCGGTTGCGAGGTCGTAGATCCAAAGGGCGGCGCGCAGGGCCGGCCGACCGCTCAGCCCGAAGCCGGACGTCGGCACCACGATGTCGAGCGGGCGCACGAGATGCGGGGCGAGTGTCAACAGGTGGTTGCGGGCCCGTGCCGATTGGCGCAGCCGGACGAGGTCGGCGTGCTGCAGGTAGCGCAAGCCGCCATGCGCCAGCTTGAACAGGCTGGAGGAGCTGGCAGCGGCGAAGTCGGCGCGCTCAAGCAGGGCGACTTTCAGACCTCGGCGCGCAGCATCACAGGCGGCGGCCGCACCGGCGATGCCGCCGCCAATTACGACGAGGTCGAAGGTCCGCCCCGTGAGATCGTCGAGTCGCCGCTGCAAAGGTGATCAGTCGAGCGGCAATCGGGCGGTTGCCGAGATCTTCTTCGACAACACCGAGACTTTCTTGCCGTAGAGGATGAAGCCGGTCTTACACGCCAACTCGAACAGCCGGGTGACGGCGAGGCCGACGTAATTCAAGGGGTTGCCCTTGAAGACGTAGAGTTCGAGCGGATGGACGCGGATCTGCTCGGGCGCGAAGCCAGCGAGCTCGAGCAACTGCTTGTAGCTGTAGTCGGCGAGCAGATAGAAGTGGTCGATATTGTGGGCGATATTCTCGGAGCCGACGAGCGGATTGGCACCGTTCAGCCCATAGGTCCAGAGCAGGCCGCCGGGCTTGAGCCGGGTGCGGCAGAGCGCCAGGAACTCGATCGATTCGTCCATCGTCAGATGGTTGATCTCCTGCTCGAGGACGATCGCATCGAAGCTCGCCGGCGCGGCTGCCTCGAGATATTCGAAGGCGGTCGCCACCTCGCAGGCGAGCCCGCGCTTTTGCCCGAATGCCACCTTCTCGGGATCGGAATCAATGCCGCTCACGTTGTGGTAGCCCTGGTCGCGCAGCTCGTTCAACAGGTAGCCAGCGCCGCAGCTCACGACGAGGATGCGCTTGTCGCGGACCGCCGGCATGTGCGGGACGACGTTGACCCGGTAGTAGGCGGCGAACTTGGCATAGCCCGCCTCGACGTCGTCCGGCGCCTGCCAGTAGGAATCGAAGGGCTCGATTCTGGCGGACATCCGGCGCACCGGCTGGACGGCGTGCAACCCGCGCTGCCCACCCTCGGACCGCGCCGACGGTTTCGCGGCCGGCTCGCACTCGATGGTCTCGACGGAACTTCTGCTCATGTCACCGCTCCATTGCTGCTCGCAGCCGCACTCGCTCCAGCGAAACGACTCGCGGCGATCGTCGCCATGAACAACCGCTCGTAGCGCAAGGCCGATGCCGCAATGTCCAGGCCCTTCGCGATCTCGACATTGCGCGCCCCCAGCCGCCGGCGCAATTCGGGGTCACCCGCGAGGCGCCGGATGGCGGCTTTCAGCGGCTGCACCTGGCCGCCGTCGATCAGCATACCGGTCTCGCCCTCGACGAGGAAGTCCGTCTGCCCGCCGATCTTCGCGGCGATCACCGGCAGGCCGACATGCATCGCCTCGAGATAGACGAGACCGAAGCCTTCGTGCTCGGAGGCGAGCACGAACATGTCGCTGGCCGCGAGATACTGATGCTTGCGCTCGCCTGAGATGAAGCCGGCGAAATGCACGCGATCGGCGATCCCCAGCTGCTTCGCCTGGGCAGCGAGGTTGTCCCGCTCCGGGCCGTCACCGAGCAGCGTCAGATGGACGAGCGGGTCGTCGACTTCGGCGATGGCGGCGACGAGAGTGGCGAAATTCTTGCGGCGCACCAGCCGGGCGCAGCTCACCACGTGGACCGCGTCCTCGGCCATGCCGAGTTCGGCCCGCGAGCACGGCGCGAAGGGCTCGGGATCGACGCCGAAGGGCACGACCTCGATCGGCTCGGTGACGCCGTGCAGCTCGCGCGCGCGGACCGCGATGTCGGTGGACGGGGCGATCCGCAGATCCGCACTCTGCAGGATCGAGCCGACCAGGCGGCCGAGCAGCGGGTTGCTCTGCGCGGCGTACCACTTGGTCGGATCATAGACGTCGCCGCCCATCATCAACACCGCGTGCGGCAGGTCGAACTGCCGCGCCAAGGCCCGGCCGGGGACGCCGGAAGGGGCGGCGAACCAGCTCGCCACCAGATCGAAGGCGTGCTCGCGGCAGAGTTCGGCGCCGAGCTTCTTGGCCGCCGGATGATAGAGCAGCATCGACACGATCGAGGCCACGGCACGTTGGCTGCGCCCGAAGATCGGCGCCCTCCAGACATGCACCCCGTCGATCACCTCGCGCGGGCTCAAGCCGGGGCCCTGGCTGGTCAGCACGTGCACCTCATGCCGCTTCGCCAGCGCCGTTGCCGTGTTTCGGCAGGTTACACCACCCCCACCACCGAGAGGCGGATATTCGTAGTTCAAGACGAGCAATCGCATCCGACGCCGCTTCCATTACTCCACGCCCCGGGACGTTTTTCCAGGGGTGTCTCTGGTAGAACAGCGCCGGTACGAAGGCAAGCAGAACGACGGCAAACGGGGCTGCCCGAGGCAATCACTGGTTGAGTGTGCCTCAAGGCCGTCACCAGCTTCGGCCGGAGCGGCAGGCGCGCTCGTTCGCAGCGCCCCATGAGCGCCGACGAAGCGGCGATTGCCGGGTCTCGCTCGGGACACCGCGGGTGTCTTTACCGGCGCCGCCGGGCCCGGATCAAATCGTCTCGGCCAGCAGCTCACGGTTCGCGTCGACCCACTCGACGAGCCTGCCGACCCCGTCCTCGACCGCCACCTCGGGACACCACTCCAGCCGCTCGGCGGCGAGCCGGATGTCGCTGATATAGACCTTCTGGTCGCCGGGACGCTCGTCGCCGAACGCCGGCTCCAACGCGATGCCCGTGCGCGCCTCGATGAGCTGCAGGAGTTCGAGCAGCGAGAGGGTATGCGTCGGACCGCCGCCGATATTGAAGGCGAGCCCGGCGACCGCGTCGCCGCGCTCGATCGCCGCCTCGTAGCAGCGCAGTAGATCGTCGACGTGCAGCACGTCTCGGACCTGCCGGCCGTCGCCGAAGATGGTGATCGGCCGGCCGAGCAGCGCGGCGATGATGAACCACGCCACCCAGCCCTGATCCTCGACGCCGAACTGCCGCGGCCCGTAGATGCAGGACTGGCGAAAGCTGACCGTCCGCAGCCCGTAGATACGGCTGTAGTCGGAGACATAGCGCTCGGCCGCCCCTTTCGAGCAGCCGTAGGGAGAATGGAAGTCGAGCGCCGCCGTTTCGCCGACCCCGTCGGCCAGCTCGGCATAGCGCCAGCGCCCCGCATCGAGCTCGATTTGCACCTCTTGCATCTTGCCGTAGACCTTGTTGGTCGAGGCGTTGAGCAGCACGGCCTCGGGACAATATCGGCGCATCGCCTCGAGGATGTTGAGCGTTCCGAGCGCGTTGATCTCGAAGTCGCTACGCGGGTCGGCGACCGACGTGGTCACCGCCACCTGGGCGGCGAGATGAAGGACGGCATCGATCCCGCCCTGCGCGGCGAACGCCGCCTCGATCTCCTGCTGAAAACGAACATCGGCACGAATGAACGCGGCATTGATGCGCGAGCGCAGCCACTCGAGATTCTGGGCGGCACCTCGTCGGCTGAGATTGTCGAGCAAGGTCACCTGCCAGCCGCGACCACTGAAATAGCGCGCCGCGTTCGCCCCGATGAACCCGGCGCCGCCGGTGATCAGAATATGCCCGCTCAATGGCTGTCCAATTCGCTAGAGACGGCGTCCTTCCCGCCCAGGCCGGGAGTGACCGATAAGCAAGCCCTCCCCGCCGGTCAAGCGGGGCCTGTCGTGTGGTCGAGGCCCGGGTCGGGCCGTTCGATCAGCACATGCAGATGCCCCTCGACCCCGGCCTCGGTCTCGACGCCTTCGACCCGGATGGTTCCTGTCGCTCAAGCTGGAGCGACTGCTGCCGGGCCTGCCGCAGGCCTGGTGCGGCTCGATGAAGCGGCCCGCGGCAGACTGGTGACGGCTGCCAGCGCCGCGTCGACCTAGAGCTGAAGGGCGGCGAGACGGCGCTCTACGCGGCCGCGAACTTGCGGCTCCTGGAGCTGTTCGCCGACGATCCCAAGGTGCACGTGGTCGACCTCGACCAAGCCGTGGCCACCGCCGGCCGGGCCGCGGCCGAAAACCCGCGCCTGCGCCACATGGCGAAGCTCGCCTGGGCCGAGGCGGCCCTGCCCGAGATCGGCGATCTCCTGGCCCGCTATCTCATCAGCCTGGTGCGGGCGCCCAAGAAATGCCTGGTGCTCGATCTCGACAACACGCTCTGGGGCGGCGTTATCGGCGAGGACGGCCCGGACGGCATCCGGATCGGCGAGGGCGATCCGCTGGGCGAGGCCTTCCTCGCCTTTCAGCGCGCGATCAAGGGCGTCCAGGGCCGCGGTATCCTGCTCGCCGCCTGCAGCAAGAACAACCGGGCCGATGTCGAGGAGGTGTTCGAGCGCCGCCCCGAGATGCCGCTGGCATTGGCCGATTTCGCCGCCACCCGGATCGACTGGCAGCCCAAGCCGGACAACATCCGCGCGATCGCGCAAGAGCTCGGCATCGGCACCGACAGCCTGGTCTTCGTCGACGACAACCCGGCCGAGTGCGAGCTGGTCCGGCAGCTCTTGCCCGAGGTCGAGGTGATCCACCTGCCCAAGGACCCGGCG
>SLRI01000592.1 GCA_007131045.1 Rhodospirillales bacterium | reverse complement strand
CCGGGATCGGCGGAATTGGCGTCGAGGTGACGAGCGTGGGCGGCTGGTTCGTCGATCTCGGCCCCATGCCCGAGACGAGTTGGCGGGCGGTACGTGCCGCCCACCCGGTGGCGACCGGCGGCCTCTTTCGCCTCGCTCCTGGCGATGATGCCGAAACGAGCTTCGTCATCGGCCCGTTCGACACCGGCGACGACGCGAACGGCTTCTGCCGAACGGTCTCTGCCGACGTCGAGAGTTGCATCCCGCTCCGCCTCTGAAGACTGCAGAAAAATTCATTAGCCGCGATAAAACAAGCTGCCTTTTACCGTTTCCTAACGATTGGGGCGCAGAATAGCCCCGATCGATGCAGCAGAAGGAGTACTGCAAATGACCTCTCTCCAGCGTTTCCTGAACGACGAAAGCGGTGCCACCGCGATCGAATACGGCCTCATCGCCGCCCTGGTCGCGGTCGCGATCATCACCGCAGTGACCACTTTGGGCGAGCGAATCACGGATACCTTCGACGAGATCTCCGCCAAGCTCGTCGATTCGACTGAGTGAGCGACAGCCAACCCTTCCCTCGATCCGGCCGGCACCTTGCTGTCGACCGGGTCGAGCAGGCCTCGCGGCCGGTTTCTTCGGGAGTTGCGCATTGCTCGATTTGGCCCATCTCGTGATCGGTATCACCGCCTTGACGGTGGTCACGGTCGCCGCCTTGCAGGACGTCCGCGAACGGCTCATCGCCAATCGCCTGGTCGTGCTGCTGCTCGGCGCGGGCGCATTGCGCCATGGGGCGGTCGCCACGAGCTTCACCGATGGGCTGATGCTCGTAGGCAGCGGCTTCGCTTTGGCAGCCGCCGTCTTCGTCGTCGGCTTCGTGATCTGGCGACTGGGCAGCCTCGGCGGCGGTGACGTCAAGCTCCTGGTCGCCGCCGCCTTTTTCGTCGGCCCCGACGGCGCTCTCGTCCTCTTCGCCGGCACGGCGCTCGTCGGCGGCGCCCTCGCACTCGCCTACATCCTCGTGCCGAAGCTCCTGCCGATCCTCGTCGTTCGGTTCGCAGGCCCGGCGGCGTTCGGCGCCGGCGATCGCCCAAGATCGCTGCCCTACGGTGTGGCGATCGCCGCCGGCTTCGCCTGCACCGTCGTTCCGTCCCTGCCAATCCTGATCGGCTGAAGGCACCATCATGCGGCGCTTCGTCTTTCCACTCATCGCCCTGCTGATCGCCGGAGGCACGGCGCTGTTCGTCAATGCCTGGCTCGAAGACCAGAAACGTGCGGCGCTCGCTGGCGCCGAGCCGGTGACCATCGTCGCCGAGCCGGACTATATCGAGGTCCTGGTCGCCGCCGAGCGGCTGCTGCCCGGCAGCTTCGTCAAACCGAGTTCGCTGCGCTGGCAGAAATGGCCGGACGTCGAGCTGCCGCCCGGCTACCGGGTGCGCGGCCGCGTCGACGGCGACGACCTGACCGGCTCGGTGGTTCGCCAGGTAATGACGCCAGGCGATCCGATCCTGCCGGAGAACCTCGTTCGCCCGGGTGATCGCGGCTTCCTCGCCGCCGTCCTCGACCCGGACATGCGCGCCGTCTCGGTGCCGGTCGACGAGGCCTCGAGCAATGCCGGATTGATCTTGCCGGGCGATCGCGTCGACCTGATCCTGACGCAATCGATGGGCCGAGCCGGAGACGGCCCGACCCGCCGGGTCAGTGAAACCATCCTCGAGAATCTAAGGGTGATCGCCATGGGAAGGCGGCTGCACAAGGATCCCGAGGACGACACCAGCAGCAACGTCGCGCGAACCGTGACTCTGGAAGTCACCCCGCAAGGTGCGGAAGTGGTGGCGCTGGTGACCGAGCTCGGCAAGTTGTCGCTCAGCTTGCGCAGCATCGCCGGCAACCTGGAGTCGGCGGCGGCACGGTCGCCCCAGCGCCCCGTGACCTGGGACAGCGACATCAGCCGTGTCCTGGAATCGTCGGGACCGTCGGCCCGAACGCTGACCGTCATGCGTGGCGCCGCCACCACGACGCGGTCGTCCGCGGTGGAGAGCCAATGATGACCATCCAGACCAGCAGCCCGGTCGCACGGCGGATCGACCGCGCGGGGCGGACCCTCGCTTTCTGCCTCGGGCTTGCCCTGCTGCCGGCCCTGTTGCTCGGCATCCAGCCGATCGCGGCACCGATGGCGGCCGAGCCGACGATCTCGGCGAGTGCCTCGACGACGGTGCTGGAGGTGCGGCAAGGACAGATGATCCGCCTGGAGCGGCCTGCCGCTTCGGTGTTCGTCGCCGACCCGGAAACCGCCGACGTGCAGGCGCACTCAGCGACCCTCGTCTACGTCTTCGGTCGTCGCGCCGGGAAAACGACGATCTTCGCTGTCGACCAGGACGAGAACCTTCTGTTCAGCAGTACCGTCGAGGTGCGCCATCCGCTCTCGCGAATCGAACAGTTGATCGCAGGGCTCGGCCTCGCCGAGCGGGTCGCCGTCCAGTCGATCGAAGGCGGCATCGTCCTGAGTGGCAGCGTCGCCGACCCGGCCACGGCCGAAGACCTGCGCGAGTTGGTCAGCCAGTTCGTCGGCGACAACGAAATCCTGATCAATCGCTTGGCGGTCGATGCACCAACCCAGGTCAATCTCCGCGTACGGGTCGCCGAGATGTCGCGCGAGGTGACGCGGCTCTTCGGGATCCGTTGGGACGGTGCCCTGAGCTTCGGCGACTTCGCCCTCGGCTTCGGCACGGGACGCCTGCTCGAGGGCGCCGATCGGCTGTTCGGCAGCCTCGACAGTAGCAATGTCAGCATTGCGGGCGTAATCGACGCGCTCGAGCGTGAGGGCTTGGTGAGCGTTCTCGCCGAGCCGAACCTGACCGCCCTTTCCGGTGAAACGGCGAGCTTTCTCGCTGGCGGCGAGTTCCCGGTGCCGGTCGGCCGCAACGACAACGAGGTGCAGATCGAGTTCAAGGAATTTGGTGTCAGCCTCTCTTTCACGCCGACGGTGATGAGCCGCAATCGGATCAGCCTGCGGGTCAGACCGGAAGTCAGCGACCTGAGCGAGAACGGCTCGATCAAGCTCGGCAATCTGCTCATTCCCGCCCTGGCGACCCGTCGCGCCGAGACGACGGTCGAGCTCGGCAGCGGCCAGAGCTTCGCCATCGGCGGGTTGATCTCGAACAGCACGCGCAGCAACATCGAGAAGCTGCCCGGCCTCGGCGATCTGCCGATACTCGGCGCGTTGTTCCGCTCGACGACCTTTCGCCGCGCGGAAAGCGAGTTGGTGATCATCGTCACTCCCTATCTCGTCACGCCGCGCAGTGAACCGGACTTGGCACTGCCGGTCGACGGTTTCCGCCCGACCAGCCACCTCGAGCTCATCCTCGAGGGCAAACTCGCCCAGAGCAGCCCGGCCCCCGGGGTGAGCGACCGCTCGAGCAGCAGCTCCATGCGGCTCGCCGGGCCGGCCGGCTTTGCGATCGATTGAGAGGCATTTCATGGCCAGGACCAACCCTCTGACCAGAACCGGTGCGGCGCTCGTCGTCGCCCTCTCGGCCGTCGCCGGCTGCAATCCGGTGCCGCCGACGCCGGCCACACCGCAAGCGCACCTCGCCAGCGTCGCCGAGTTGGAGTTGCTGCACACGGTCTACTTCGACACCGACGCCGACACGCTCCGGCCGGCCGAAGCAGCGGCGCTGCGCCGCTTCGCCGGCCTGCTGGATGATCGCTTGACGCTGGAGACCATCGTGATCGGTCACGCCGACGTTCGCGCGAGCGACGCACACAACGATCCACTGTCGGCACGACGTGCCGCGACGGTCGCCGAGATGCTCGTTGCCGAAGGCGTGCCGCCGGCGCGCATCAGTCACCATGCGCTCGGCCGAAGACTGCCGGTCGCCGCCGACGACGAGCAAGCAGCCTGGCGCGCGAGTCGCCGCGTTGAGGTGGTAGCACGCGGCATCGTCGTCGTGGAGCCGAACTGTCCGGACTGGTCGCGGCCTTCGGCGATACATCCGGCCAACCTGCCGACGAGCAATTTCGGCTGCGCCACGTCGCTCAATCTCGTGCGTATGGTTGACGATCCTCGAGAACTCCTGCGTGGCGCACCGCTCGGTCTGAACGACCCGAGGCGCACCGCCGACGCGGTCGGCCGCTATCGTGCGGGCGAGGTCGAGCCCCTGAACGTGGAAGCGTCGAGCCGATGAGCATCCAGTCAGAGATCATGGCCCGCGGCAAGCCGGATGCCGTCCAGTTCTGTGCCTATGTCGAAGACGACGAATCGCGTGCCGTGGTCGAGCAGGTCGTTCGCGATCTGGTCATCGCCCACGCAAACGTCGTGAAAGGCTCGATCCGCACGGCCATCAAGGCGCTCGGCCAACGGCGTTCACCCAAGACGCTCATCGTCGACGTCTGCAAATCCGAGTTGCCGCTGTCCGACATCAACGAACTCGCCGAGGTTTGCGAGCCGGGTGTCAGCGTGATCGCCATCGGCGATCGCAACGACGTTGGGCTGTTTCGGGAACTTTTGAACAGTGGCGTCAGTGACTATATCGTCAAGCCGCTTACGCCGACCCTGGTACAGCGGGCTTTGCTGGCAACCGCCGACGGCGACAGCCGAAGTCGCCAAACGACGCGTCTCGGCCGCTTGGTCGCGACGGTGGGAGCCCGTGGTGGCGTTGGGGCGACGATGATTGCCACCAGCGTGGCGTGGAGCATCGCCAACCGACGGCGCCGCCGTGTAGCACTCCTCGATCTGGATTTGCAGTTCGGCAGCGTCGCGCTGTCGCTGGATCTCGAACCCACACATGCGCTGCGGGAAGCGCTGGAGAACGCGAGCCGTATCGATGGCCTCTACATCGAACGCTCGATGGTCCAGCATTCCGATTCGTTGTTCGTCCTCAGCTCTGAGGAAGAGCTGATCGACGAGATGCCGCACGATGCCGAAGCCGTCACGACGCTGATCAGCGAGCTACGCAACAAGTTTCACTACGTCATCGTCGACCTCCCAAAATCTCTGACTCGAGACTCGTGTCAAGTCCTGAAGGACGCCACCCACTTGGTCGTCGTCACGGACTTGTCCCTCGCCGGAATGCGCGACACCCTGCGCTTGGTGCAACTCGCCCTCCAGGGCAACGCCGCCTGCCAAGTGACTATCGTCGCCAATCGTGTCGGTGAATTCAAAGAGGGCGAAATCGCCGTTGCCGAATTCGAGAAAGCGATCGGCCGCAAAGTCGATTTGAAGATAGAATTCGACGCCAAGAATGTGGCGGCTGCGATGAATATCGGAAAACCCGCATCGAGCCACAGTAAACCTGTTGGTCAATCAATAGAGCATCTCATCGATATTCTTTCCGGTGTCGGCGCCAGCCAGAAGCCCGGCTGGCTAGCCCGACTCTGGAACCGATAAACGGCCTCGGCGGATGTTTGGAAAACGCTCGCTCACCGAAGGTTCAGCCGCAACCTCGACCGCCTCCAGTGCAATCCAGGTCGTGGTCCCCGCGCAGCCACCGGCCCAGCCCGGCAAGCAGGCCGGTCGGGAACTGACGACGCTGCCCGCAAATCGCCCAGAGCAAGCCAATGACCGAAGGCGCCGTCAAAACATCCTGGCGTCGCAACAATTGATCCATGGCCTCCTCTATGAGCGCATCGACGGCACCGCTGCTGCGGCCCTGCCGCGCGAGGTGCTCCTGCAGCAGGTCGTCGAGCTGATAGGCGAAATCGTTGTCGAGCAACGGCTCTCTTTGACGGGCGCCGAGCAAATGTTGCTTGCTCGCGCGATCGTCGATGATATGGTCGGACTTGGGCCACTTGAAGAACTTCTTCAAGACGAGACGGTCACCGACATCATGGTCAACCGACCAGATCAAATATATGTCGAGCGCCGCGGAAAATTACAGCTGACCGAGGTGCGGTTTCGTGATCGGCATCATGTCATGAACGTCGCCCAACGGATCGTCACCCGCATCGGCAGGCGGATCGACGAGACATGTCCCATATGCGACGCCCGATTAGAAGACGGTAGTCGGGTCAACATCATTGCCCCGCCACTCGCCCTCGATGGTTGCACGATTTCGATCAGAAAATTTGCCAAGAAGCAAATCACCTTGGATTTAATGGAACGTCAAAATAACATCAGCCCGAATATGGCCAAGGTCCTCAAGATAGCTGCTGCTTGTCGATTAAATGTCGTTATCTCCGGCGGCACCGGTTCCGGCAAAACTACGATGCTGAACGCGATGTCGCAGTTGATCGACGAAGGCGAACGGGTTGTCACCATCGAGGATGCCGCCGAATTGCAGTTGCAACAGCCGCATGTTGTTCGGCTGGAAACGCGACCCGCAAACCTGGAGGGCCAAGGAGAAATCGTCATGCGCGATCTGGTCAAGAACGCGTTGCGTATGCGGCCCGATCGAATCATCTGCGGCGAAGTCCGCGGCTCGGAAGCGATGGACATGCTACAAGCCATGAACACTGGCCACGACGGCTCCATGTGCACCTTGCATGCAAACAATCCGCGGGAAGCCATGAGTCGGCTCGAGAATATGATCACCATGGCGGTTGGCAATCTACCACAAAAGGCGATTAGGACGCAAATCATCGGCGCTGTAAATTTAGTTATACAAGTATCTCGCATGCGTGACGGGATCCGGCGGGTAACCCATATCTCCGAAGTCGTCGGCCTCGAAGGAGATGTCATCACAATGCAGGATCTTTTTACGTTCGAATACCAAGGGGAAAACCGCGACGGCACCTTGTTGGGCACATTCCGCTCCACCAACGTGCGGCCGTTTTTTTCCAAGAGAGCGGCATATTTCGGGCTCGAGAGAGCTTTGCTCGCAGCCGTCACCGAGTGAGCAGGAAATGGCAAACATTCTTCTCCAGTTATTATTGTTAGCGCTTGGTTTGACAATTACATTTATTGCAATTTCATTGCGAGCCAAAATCAACTCATCGCCGTCAAGAAATCGCATGTACCGAGCAATTCCTTCAGCGGCGGGTAAAAAAACGCCAAGCGTTGATCTTCCGTCCATCGCTCGCGCACGCTATGCCATTTTCAGGAGTCTCCATAAAAAGGACACGCACCAACATTTCGCAAAACTGTTTATTGGTCTTGATGACCTTCTGCGCGCCAGTGGCTTGCAGTTTTCGATTTGGATTTTCTTTGCGTCGAATGTGATCGTATCGGCGGCAGCCGCCACGATCTTTTCTATGTTTCTTAGTTTATCTATTCCTTTTATTTCATTTATAATGCTGCCATCGACTCTTATGATCAGCCTTCATTTACTTGTGCGGCTAAAAACGCGCAAACTTCAGCGCTTTCAAGAGCTATTCCCAGAGGCGCTAGATTTGATGGTGAGGAGTGTCAGGGCGGGCCTCCCCGTGAGCGAGGCGGTCAAAATGATCGGCACTGAGGTGGGATCTCCCGTCCGCGAATCATTTCAAGAGATTTCTAGCAACCTTACCATTGGCATGTCACTTGACGAGTCCCTCGGCCTCTTGCAAAAAAATATTCCTCTTCCAGAAGTCAAATTTTTTGCTATTAGCCTGACAATACAGCAGGAAACTGGCGGCAACCTGGCCGAAATATTATCTAACTTGGCTAGTATTATGCGAAAGCGTGTTCAAATAGGAAAGAAGATTCGCGCTCTTTCCTCGGAGGCTCGCGCTTCCGCCTACATCATTGGCTGCCTGCCATTCTTGGTAGGAAGTGCGATCTATCTATTGAATAGAGAATACATTGAGGTATTATTATTTGATGATTTGGGACAACTTTTTTTGCTTGGCGCGTTGACAAGCGTCGCCGCAGGAGCCATCGTCATGGCCAAGTTGGTAAGGTTCGAGATATGATTTCTCAAAATGAATTTTGGCTTGCTAATAACTTTGAGCCTGTTGAAATTGCGGCTTTCGTTGGATTTCTGGTCTTGTGTCTCGCCACTATTCCGATTGTTGGCGACATCCGACACAGTAGGGCACGTTTTCGACGATCGATGATCGAGCGGCACCGGTCGAATTTGAGAGCGAATTCGATGCGCCGTGGCCGGCATTTCTCGGTGAACGAGCATTCTGCTACGTTTGTTATGCACCTCGGGAAGTTTTTTCGTTTTCTGCCGGATCAATTCGTCAATGAAAAGAAGAAAGCGTTGCGTTCCGCCGGTTATTCTGAACAATGGCACTTTTTCATTTTTTGTTCGGCGAAGTTTTTTCCTGCTTTCGGCGTTTTGGCCTTCATTGTTCTTGGTTTTATGGTTCAATCAGAAAAAATAGTGGAGATGAAAAATTTATTTGTTTTACTCGCCGGAAGTAGCATTTGCTTTTTTGGCACTGAATTTTATGTAAGATGGAAGCGACAGGTGCGTTTGAAGAGGATCGAGCGTGGCCTACCTGATGCTTTGGACCTCTTGGTTATTTGCGCTGAGGCGGGTTTGAGTCTCGACGCGAGTTTGCGGAGGGTGGCTGAGGAATTTGTAGCGGCCGTTCCTGAACTATCAGAAGAGCTCTTGCTGACATCGGTCGAACTTAACTTTCTGCCGGAGCGCCGCCAAGCGCTCGCCAACTTGGCCCAACGTGTGGATCTCTCAACTTTCCGTGGCGTAACATCGACGCTTATCCAGACCGAGAAGTACGGAACACCGCTCGCCCATGCTCTTCGCACGCTTTCGTCAGAATTTCGGGAGAACCGGTTATTAAAAGCTGAAGAAAAAGCGGCGCGGTTGCCAGCGATACTTACCGTACCAATGATCGTCTTTATTTTACCGGCTCTGTTCATCGTTCTCGCGGCCCCAGCATTTATCCGGGTTGCGGAGAAAATGGCGCATTGAAAAGGTGGAAATACCTCTCCGGAACGCTCAGGCCGGGTAGACCAGCCGGTGGCTCGGGCCTAGTCTGAAAAATTCATCAGCGTCGATTCCGAGGCTGGCGGGCGCGACATAAGCCGTTGCGATCGTGTAGGTTTCGGTGGCTGAAGCCAAACCGCCTCGATCGAACGGAGTTGTCCGCCCGCCATGGCCGAGAATGCCCCTTTTCTCCCCGGTTTGTCACCCGTCTCGGGCAAACCGGTTCACCTCGCCTTCGACGGCGGGCGATTGACCTCGGATG
>SLRI01000040.1 GCA_007131045.1 Rhodospirillales bacterium | reverse complement strand
CCCTGCGGCGTCTGCGCCCGGGCCAGCGCCTCGCGCGCCACCTCGCCGGTCACCACACCCGTCGCATCAAGCCGCTTGAGGGTGTCGACGACCGGCACCACCGGCAGCACGGCCGCGGCCGCGTCGAGCGCTCCGATCACCCGCTCGACCAGGGCCCGAGAGGCGAACGGCCGGGCCGCGTCGTGGACCAGAACCCGTGCCGGCGGATCGGCCAGCATCGCCTCGAGGCCGCGGCGCACCGATTCCTGCCGGGTCGTGCCGCCGATGACCGGCGGCGGCAGATCGAGACCGTCGACCGCCACTTCATAGAGCCCCTGCTGGCCTGCGCCGATCACCACCTGCACCGCGTCGATGGCGGGAATCGCCAAGAGCGCCTCGATGCCGTGCCGGAGAATCGCCTTGCCGGCGAGGGGGCGGAACTGCTTGGGCAGGCCGCCGCCCAGCCGCACCCCACTACCGGCGGCCATCACGAGCGCGACAGATTGCCTCATAAGGCGCCACCGCCGCCGATGCTGCAGCGCAATATGGCTGAACACCTGTTGTGCCACTTGTACGAATGCGCAGAGCGGCCTAAAAATGCCCTATCGGTAGGCAGTCGAACGCTCCTGCCTAAAAAATAAACAAGTCTGGGAACGCGCATGCCGGCCCTCGCGAATGGTGCTCTCGCTCGCTTAACGGCCCTGGCCGACAACGTCGACCCGGCGCTGATCGTCGAGAATCTGCCGAGCCCTGTCCTGCTGCTCGACGGCGGTGCTGTCGTCTACGCCAACCCCGCGGCCGAACAGCTGCTCTCCATCGGCCGGCCCGTCCTCTTCGGCAAGCGCCTGGACGACCTGCTCGCCGCGCACAGCACACTCCTGGCGCTCGCTGGCCAAGTATCGGCCGAGACCGGTTCGATATCGGAGTATGGCATCGAACTTGCTCTCAAACGCGGTGCGACATGCGTCGTGGACGCCCACTTCACTCCGGTGCCAGAGGCCGAGGACCTGCTCTTGCTCGTGCTGCAACCCTGCTCGCTCGCCGAACGGTTCGACCGGCGCCCGGCCAACCAGCATACCGGCCGGTCGATCGCCGGCCTCGCCGAGACCTTGGCGCACGAGGTCAAGAACCCGCTCTCCGGGATCCGCGGTGCGGCACAACTGCTGCTGCCGGCGCTGAACGACGAGGACCAGACGCTGGTCCAGCTGATCTGTGACGAGACCGACCGCATCTGCGCACTGGTCGACCGCATGGACGCGTTTTCCGCCCCGGGCCGGATCGAGCGCCAGCCGGTCAACATCCACCGCGTCCTCGAGCACGTGCGGCGCCTGGCCCAAAACGGCTTCGCCCGGCATCTGCGGATCGTCGAGCGCTACGACCCCTCGATTCCCGACGTCGAATGCGATCGCGACCAGCTGATCCAGGTCTTCTTGAACCTGATCAAGAACGCGGCCGAGGCAGCACCCGAGGAGGGTGGCCAGATCACCCTGCGCACCCAGTTTCAGCACGGTTTTCGGATGAGCGTGGGTGCCGCCGGCGACCGGCTGGAGCTGCCGATCGCGGTCGAGGTCCAGGACAACGGCCCGGGCGTGCCGTCCGACATGATCGATCACCTGTTCCAGCCCTTCGTCTCGACCAAGCCCAAGGGCAGCGGCCTCGGGCTCTCGCTGGTGGCGAAGATCATCGGCGAGCACGGTGGCCTCGTCAGCTACGGCGACGGCCAGCCCGGGGCGATCTTCAAGGTGCGGCTGCCGGCGGCACGGCCGTGACAGCCGAGCTGCAGGGGGGGTGGATGACGAACCACCGGCGAGCGGCATGAGCGGCGAGACGGTGCTCATCGCCGAGGACGACGCCGCGATCCGCACCGTGGTCGCCCGCGCCCTCTCACGCCAGGGCTACAACGTCCAGGCGACCAGCATCGCGAGCTCGCTCTGGCGCTGGATCGTGGCCGGCGAGGGCGACGTCGTGATCACCGACGTGGGTCTGCCCGACGAGAACAGCCTCGACCTTCTGCCCCGGATCAAGCAGCTCCGCCCGGACCTGCCGATCATCGTCATGAGTGCCAGGAACACGCTCTTGACAGCGGTCAGGGCCACCGAGCGCGGTGCCTTCGAATACCTGCCCAAGCCCTTCGACATCACCAGCCTGCTCGCCGCCGTGCAGCGCTCGCTCGAGCGGCGCGACCACCGCCGGCTGCAGAGCCAAATCCCCCAGCTGCCCGAGGAGCAGCTGCCGATCATCGGCCGCGCTCCAGCGATGCAGGAGATCTACCGGATCATCGCCCGGCTCACCGGCACCGACCTCACCGTCCTGATCGCCGGCGAGAGCGGCACCGGCAAGGAATTGGTCGCCAAGGCCCTGCACGACTTCGGCAAGCGCAAGAACGGCCCGTTCGTCGCCGTCAACATGGCCGCCATCCCGCGCGAGCTGATCGAAAGCGAGCTCTTTGGCCACGAGAAGGGCTCGTTCACGGGGGCCTCGGCCAAGCGTGCCGGCCGCTTCGAGCAGGCCGAGGGCGGCACCCTCTTTCTCGACGAGATCGGCGACATGCCACTCGAGGCGCAGACCCGCCTGCTCCGCGTCCTGCAGCAAGGCGAGTTCATCCCGGTGGGCGGCAACCAGCCGATCAAGGCCAACGTCCGCATCGTCGCCGCCAGCCACCGCAACCTCCAGCAGATGGTGAGCCAGGGCCTGTTCCGTGAAGACCTCTTCTACCGCCTCAACGTCGTGCCGCTCCGCCTCCCGGCGCTGCGTGAGCGGGTCGAGGACATCCCGGCCCTGGCCCAGCATTTCCTGCAGAAGGCGACCGAGGAGGGCCTCGCGCTGAAAACCCTCGACGCCGAAGCGATCCGCCGGCTCAAGGCGCATGCTTGGCCGGGCAACGTGCGCGAGCTCGAGAACCTGGTCCGCCGCCTGGCCGTGCTCTACAGCGAGGACGTGATCGGTGAGAACGTCATCGAGGCGGAGCTCGCCGAGATCCAGCGGCCCAGCCAGGGCGATGCCCCGGATCTCGCGTCGGAAAGCCTGAGCGGTGCCGTGGCACGCCACGTCGACCGCTATTTCTCCAGCTATGACGACGACTTGCCGCCAGCCGGCGTCTACGCCCGGGTGCTCGAGGAGTTCGAGCGGCCGCTGATCTCGAGGGCCTTGCAGGCCACCCGCGGCAATCAATTGCGCGCCGCCGACATACTGGGCTTGAACCGCAACACACTTCGCAAGAAAATCAGGGAACTGGACATCCATATCGTCCGCAGTCCCTGACCCGGACCGGTGCGGCGGGCTCGAGCCGAGCCGGCCGTCATCGGTACCCAGCGCGACCCGACCGGGCGGGAGCGGCACCCGGGAGCCCCTTGGATACACCCTCGCTCGCCACCCTGACCAAAGCCCTGCCGCAACTGCCCAAGGGCGAGCCGCTGCTCGACCGGGTCAAGCGGCTGAACCTCGAGCGCAAGCTCGCGGTGCTCTTGACCGTGCTCGCGGTCATCTCCGGCATCACCACCTATGCCGTGATCTCGACTGCCCCGCCGTCGGGGCGGAGCGTGCAGACCGTCGTGCTGCTGCTCAACATCGACCTCATCCTCCTGCTGCTGCTCGGTATCCTCGTCGCCCGGCGGCTGGTCAAGCTCGCCCTGCAACGCCGCCAGGGCCTCGCCGGCTCCAAGCTGCACGGCCGGCTGGTCGCCCTCTTCGGGGTCATCGCCGTCCTTCCGGCGATCGTCGTCTCGGTGTTCTCCGTCCTTTTCTTGAGTTCCGGGCTGGAGACCTGGTTCGGCGAACGCATCCGCACCGCACTCGACAACTCGATGAACGTCGCCGAAGCGTATCTGGAGGAGCACAAGGAGAACATCCGCGCCGACGCCCTGGCCATGGCCTCCGACCTCAACCGCCAGGGTGCCATGCTGATCGGCGATCCCGAGCGGCTGCAGCAATTCGTGGCAGGCCAGGCCGCGGTGCGCTCTCTCACCGAGGCCACCGTCTTCGACCGCACCGGCAACATGCTGGCGCGCACCGGCCTCAGCTTCGGCCTCGATTTCGACATCCTGCCGCCGGAGCAGCTCGCCCGGGCCGAGGCCGGCGAGGTGGTCGTCCTCACCTCGCCAGCCGACGACCGGGTCCGCGCCCTCGTCCCGCTGTTCGGCTTCGGCGACGCCTACCTCTTCGTCGGCCGCTTCATCGACGCCCAGGTGCTGGGCTACATGCAGCAGACCCAGCGCGTCTTCAGCGAGTACCAGGAACTGCAGAGCGAGCGCAGCCGTATCCAGTTCACCTCCGCCGCCCTCTTCGGCCTCGTGGCGCTGCTGCTCCTCTTGGCCGCGGTCTGGACCGGCATGGCCGTCGCCGACCGTCTGGTCCGGCCGATCGGGCAGCTGATCAACGCCGCCGATCGGGTCAGGACCGGCGACCTTCTGGCCCGAGTCGAAGAGGGGCCGAGCGACGACGAGATCGCCGTCTTGAGCCGCGCGTTCAATCGCATGGCAACCCAGCTGCAGAACCAGCGGGCCGAGCTGATCGACGCCAACCACCAGCTCGACGGCCGAAGGCGATTTACCGAGGCGGTGCTCTCCGGCGTCACCGCAGGCGTCATCGGCCTCGACGAAAACCGCCGCATCATCCTGCCCAACCGCGCCGCCGCCCGCTTTCTGGAGCCCGCTCCGAAACCCGGTAGTGCTGCCGACGCCACCGGCGTCGAGGCTGGCGAACCCGGCTTTGCCCACGCCGTGATCGAGATCATCGGCGCCGACATCGCCGACGTGCTGCCCGAAACCCTGCCGCTCTTCGATCACCCGGAGCTGGCCGCCGGCCAGACCGTCCAGGAACAGGTGACCGTGCACCGGGCGGCCGCCGAATACACGCTCCTCGTCCGCCTCGCTGCGCAGCGCGCCGGTACCAGCGAGAACTTGGACGATCTCGAGCGGATCGTGGGCTACGTCCTCACCTTCGACGACATCACCGCGCTCTTGAGCGCGCAGCGCCAGGCGGCCTGGGCCGAGGTGGCGCGACGGATCGCGCACGAGATCAAGAACCCCTTGACCCCGATCCAGCTCTCGGCCGAGCGGCTCGGGCGCAAGTTCTCGGGGCAGATCGCCGAGACTGACCGCAGCTCCTTCGCCCGCTCGATCGACACCATCATCCGCCAGGTCGATGTCATCGGTCGGCTGATCCGCGAGTTTTCCGCCTTCGCCCGCATGCCAGACGCCCGAATGCGCCCGGAGCCGCTGGCTGACCTCGTCCACCACGCGGTCGAGCTGCAGGCCGGCGCCTGGCCGGTCCTGGAGCTCGAGATCGACCAGAAGAGGCTCGCCGGCATCTTTCTCGACTGCGACGCCGAGAAGATCAGCCAGGCGCTCAACAACGTGCTGCAGAACGCGGCGCAAGCGCTGCAGGACAACCGCGCCGCAAACGATTCCGGCAAAGCCCTCGCCACGGGCGATCATGGTGGCCCGATCGCAACACCCGTGATAAGCATCACTGCAACGAGGCGAGAGCACGAGCTCCAGCTCGAGATCGCGGACAACGGCCCGGGCTTCCCGCCGGGCGAACGGCAGCGCTTCCTCGAGCCCTACGTCACCACCAAGGCCAAGGGGACCGGGTTGGGGCTTGCCATCGTCCACAAGATTATGGAGGAACACGGCGGCCGCGTGGAACTCGAGCAGGGCGACGAGGGCGGTGCCCTGGTCAGGCTGGTGTTCCCGGCGGACCGGATTGTCGAAGACAGAAAAAACCGAGGGGAGCGCCGGGCGGGTTGACCGGAAGTGCACCGGCCGCAACGGAAGTTGAGCATGAGCAAGGACATTCTGATCGTCGACGACGAGGCCGCCATTCGCGAGGTGGTGGCAGCGGTTCTCGAGGACGAGGGCTATCAGCCGCGCATGGCGGCAACCAGCGACGAGGCCTTGCGCGAGCTGGCCAGGAAGGCGCCGGCGCTGGTGCTGCTCGACATCTGGCTCGAGGGAAGCCGGATGGACGGGGTGCAGATCCTCGACCACGTTCGCGCCAGCTATCCCGAACTTCCGGTGATCATGTTCTCGGGCCATGGCACCATCGAGACGGCGGTCGCGGCGATCAAGAAGGGGGCGCACGACTTCATCGAGAAGCCGTTCAAGTCCGACCGCCTCCTGCTCGCGGTCGAGCGGGCGATGGAGCTGTCCAGATTGCGCCGCGAGAACGAGGAGCTGAGGTCCCGGGCACAGAAGACCGAGCTGATCGGCGCTTCGCCGGCGATGAGCAAGCTCAAGAGCACGATCCAGAGGGTCGGGCCGACCAACAGCCGCATCCTGATCAGCGGTCCCCCGGGCTCCGGCAAGGAGGTCGTCGCCCGCCTCCTGCACGCGAGCTCGAGACGCGCCGAGGCGCCGATCGTGGTGCTCAACTGCGCGGCACTCGGGCCCGAACGGGTCGATATCGAGCTCTTCGGCTGCGAGCCCGGCTTCATGGCACCGGACCAGCCGCGGGTGATCGGCGCCCTCGAGCGCGCCGACGGTGGCACGCTCTTGCTCGACGAGATCGCCGACATGCCGCTCGAAACCCAGGGCAAGGTCCTGCGTGCGCTGCAGGAGCGCAGCTTCACCCGGCCCGGCGGCAACAACCGCCGCGAGGTGGACGTCCGCGTCATCGCCACCACCAACCGCAACCTGCAGGCCGAGATGACCGCCGGCAGGTTCCGGGAAGACCTCTACTATCGCATCAACGTGGTGCCGATCGAGCTGCCGCCCTTGGCCGAGCATCGCACAGACATCCCCGACATGGCCCGGCACTTCATGGTCCAGACGGCTTCCGAATCCGGCCTCGCCATCCGCGACATCGCCGACGACGCCATGGCCGTGCTGCAGACCGCCGAATGGCCCGGCGACGTCCGCCAGCTCAAGAACACGATCGAGTGGATGCTGATCATGGCGGGCGAGGGCAGGGAGCCCATCAACATCGCCGGATTGCCACCCGAGCTCACCGACAGTGCGACCAAGAGCATGGATCCGCGCGCCAACGGCGAGTTCGTCTCGATGCCGCTCAGGGACGCCCGCGAGCAGTTCGAGCGGACCTACCTGCAATCGCAATTGCAGCGCTTCGGCGGCAACATCTCGCGCACCGCCAATTTCGTCGGCATGGAGCGCTCGGCCCTGCACCGCAAGCTCAAGACCCTCGGTCTGCACAGTGACGATTGACCGCCCGCTTGGTTGAGCCGGGGCAAGAAAAATGAAGGTCATCGTCGCCGGCGCCGGGCTGGTCGGCTACAATATCGCCCGCTATCTGGCCGCCGCCGGCAACGACGTCGTCATCATCGACCAGCGGGCCGAACTGGTGAACAAGATCGGCGACCACCTCGACATCCAGGCGATGCAGGGCCACGCCTCGCACCCCTCCACCCTCGAGGCCGCGGGGGCGGACGATGCCGACATGTTCATCGCGGTGACGCAGGTCGACGAGGTCAACATGGTCGCCTGCCAGGTCGTCCACACGCTTTTCAACGTGCCGACCAAGATCGCCCGGATCCGCCAGCAGGACTACCTCGAAGGCCGCTTCGCCGACCTTTTTCGGCGCGACCATTTGCCGATCGACGTCGTCATCTCGCCCGAGGTCGAGGTGGCCCACGCCATAGCACTCCGCCTCGAGGTGCCGGGCGCCCTCAACGTGGTCCCCTTCGCCGAGGACCGGGTGCGGCTGATCGCGGTGCGCTGCACCGAGACCACGCCGATCATCAACACCCCGCTCCGTCAGCTCACCTACCTGTTCCCCGATCTGCACCTCGTCTGCGTCGGCGTGGTGCGCGGCGAGCAGTTCTTCATCCCCCACGCCGACGACCAGCTCAGGACCGACGACGAGGTCTATTTCGTGGTCGAGACCGCGCACCTGGAGCGCGCCCTGCCCGCCTTCGGCTACGACGAGCGGATGAGCGACCGCATCATCATCGTCGGCGGCGGCAATATCGGCCTGTTCCTCGCCCGAGAGCTCGAAGAGCGCTACCCGCACCTCTCGATCAAGGTGATCGAGGCCAACCCGGCGCGCGCCGAGAAGATCGCGGACGAGCTCGAGCGGGCGATCGTGCTCTGCGGCGACGCCCGTGACCGGGCCCTGCTCGAGGAAGCCAACGTCAAGAACGCCCAGGCCATCGTCACCGTCACCAACGACGACGAGGTCAACATCATGTCGGGCCTCCTGGCCAAGCGCCTCGGCTGCAGCCGGGCCCTGGCCCTGGTCAACAACGCCACCTACAACATGATCGTCCGCGTGATCGGCCTCGACGTCGCGATCAACCCGCGCGAGACCACCGTCTCCTCGGTCCTCCAGCACGTCCGCCGCGGCCGCCTCAAATCCGTCTACACCATCCGCGACGGCGAAGCCGAAGTCTACGAAGCCGAGGCGCTGGAAACCTCCCCCCTCGTCGGCAAGCCACTGCGCGACTTCAAGGCCTCGGGCGGCATGATCGTCGGTGCCGTCATCCGCGACGACAAGGTCCTCACCCCCCGCTCCGACACCATCGTCCAGGCCCATGACCGCGTCGTCATGCTGGCCCGCAGCGACATCGTCCGCAAAGTCGAACAACTCTTCGCCGTGCGGCTGGACTACTTCTGAGCCAGAAAGCGGCCTCGCGGCCGCTGTGAAAAAAAGCAGGGAGGCGGGCCTCCCTGCTTTTCTTTCTTCCCCGCAACCCGCCGACGCGAGCGCGGCGCGGCGCCGGCAATCAGTTTGCGGCGGCAACCCGCTAGGCCACAAGTAGCCGACCGACAGTGTTTGGATACGCCCGTGGCGCGGCGGCTCAGAAGCGCTCCAGCAGGCGGTCGATATAGTCGAGTTCCTGTTGCGGTCGGCCGAGATCGCGCGAGCGGCGGTAGAGTTCCTCGAGGACGTCCCGGGCGCGCCCCAGATCGTGTTCTCGTGGCACTTCCGTGCCTTCGCTGTCCCAGCCGCCCTCGTTGCGCATCGCCCGGCCCAGCGGATCGCGCCCGTCGCGCTGACCGGCCATCGACGGCGGTCCGAAACCCTCGCCGCCGCCCGGCTGGTTGGCCATCTCCTCGCGCAATTGGTCGAGCATCGCCTGCCCGCCCTGTTGCATCAGATCGATCGCATCGCCCTGCGGGCCGACCGCCTGGCCGGGCTGCCCGTCGCCGAGCGCATCGCGCGCGCCCCGCATCTGCATCTCGGCCTGGCCGAGCGAGCGTG
>SLRI01000673.1 GCA_007131045.1 Rhodospirillales bacterium | reverse complement strand
GGGGTAGTCGATATGCTCCTCGCTCCGGCCGACCCAGGTCATCGGCAGGACGGTCACGGGCAGCGTTTCGGGCTTGAGCTCGAGCATCCGGCCAATGATGCCCTGGTTGATGCAGGCATCGACCATCACCGGCAGATGCGGCCCGTGCTGCTCGACGGCACCCACCGGCAGGACGGAGACCCAGCTTTCGGGATCGACACGGGCGAAATCGGCGCTACGCATTTCGTGCCAGTAGGGGCGCGGCAGAAGTGACAAGGCCAGGGCCTCCCTTTCGGAAAGGAAACGAGCTCATGCGACGCAAGGCGATCACGCCCTCGACTATCCACCGTCCGTTCGGCAGCTACAACCACGCGATCCTGGTCGATGGCCCGCCACGCACCTTGCACATGTCGGGCCAGGTCGGGATGGCCGCCGACGGCACCGTGCCGGAGACGGTCGAGGCGCAGACCGAGCTGGTCTTCGCCAATATCCAGGCGATCCTGGACGAGGCCGGAATGGAGCGCCGGCACATCGTCAAGCTTACCACGTACCTGACGGATCCGGACTTTCGCGCCCTCTACATGCCGGTCCGCAACGGCTGGATCGCCGAGCCTTGGCCGGCCTCGACGCTGGTCACCGTCAAGGCGCTCGGCGAGCCGCGCTTTCTGATCGAAATCGAGGCACTCGCCGTCGGCGATGCCTGATGCGGGTGCTCTACCTCTACTGCCACCCGCTGCCCGAGAGCTTCCACGGCGGGATCAAGACGGCGGCATTGGCCGCCCTCGGGCGGGCCGGGCACGAGGTCGATCTCTGTGATCTCTATGCCGAGGGCTTCGATCCGGTGCTCTCGGCCGAGGGCCGGCGGAACTACCACGACGAGAGCGTCAACCAGCAGGGCTTGGAGCGCTATGTCGAGCGGCTGCGCGCGGCCGAGGGGCTGGTCGTGCAGTTCCCGACCTGGTGCTTCGGCCCGCCCGCCATGCTCAAGGGCTTCTTCGACCGCCTGTTCATGCCAGGGGTCGCCTTCGACATCTCCGATCCTGCCAACGTCCGGCCCATGCTGCAGAACATCGAGAAGGTGATCGGCGTCTCGACCTACGGCCGGCCCCGGTCGCGGGCGTTTCTGGTGGGCGATCCGCCCCGGAAGATGGTCAAGCGCTATCTGCGCTGGTTCGTGGCGCGCACTGCGTCCGTGCAATACCTCGCCCTCTACCACATGAACGTCGCCCCCGAGCCGAAGCGCAAGGCCTTCATCGCCGAGGTCGAACGCGCCATGGAGCGGTGCTGATGCGAGCATTGGTCGTCCATGCCCATCCCGTGGCCGAGAGCTTCAACCGCTCCTTGAACCGCCACGTCTGCGCCACCCTCGCGGCGTGCGGCCACGAGGTGCGCAATCTCGACCTCTACGGCCAGAACTTCGCCCCGGTGATGGGCGAGGCCGAACGGCTCGGCTACCACGACGAGGGCACCAATATCGGGCCGGTGCGCGAGCATCTGGAGCACCTCGCCTGGTGCACCGGGCTGGTCTTCGTCTATCCCACCTGGTGGTACGGCCAGCCCGCCATCCTCAAGGGCTGGCTGGACCGGGTGTTCGTTCCGCACGTCACCTTCGCCATGCCCGAGGGCAACGAGCCGGTCCAGCCGCTCCTGCAGCATATCGGCTGCATCGGCGGGGTCTCGACCTATGGCGCCCCCTGGCTCTGGACCCGCTGGGTCGGCGATCCGGGCCGCAGGATCGTCATGCGCGGCATCCGGGCATTGGTGCACCCCAGGGCCAAGACCTTCTGGGCCGCGCACTACAAGATGGACAGCTCGACGCCCGAGAGCCGCCGCGCCTTCATGGCAAAGGTGGAGAAGAAGCTCCGCGCCCTGCCGCTCGAGGTGCCGAGCGAGCCCTTGCGCATGCGGCTCGCCTGAGGCGGGCTGGCTCAACGCTCGAACAGGGCGACCGGCGGGAAGGCCTCGGGATCGGTGCGGACGACGACGACGGCGGGGCGTTTGGCGGTCGCGGCCTCGTCGAGGGCACGATCGAGGGCGGGACCGATTTGGGCTGCGGTCTCGACGGCGAAGGCGCTGCAACCGCAGGCCTCGGCGAGCTTGGCGTGGTCGACGGGCCCGAGAGCGCAGGCCGCCGTGTGGTCGCCGAAGATCTTGTCCTCCCAGTGCTGCTGGTAGGCGAGGATGCCGTTGTCGAGAACGATGCAGACCACCGGCAGACGCATCCGCACAGCGGTCTCGAGCTCGGCCCAGGCATGGGCGAAGCCGCCGTCGCCGACGACGGCGACCACCGGTGCGTCGGGCGCTGCGGCCTTGGCGCCCAGGGCCATGGGGTAGCCCCAGCCGAGTCCGGCGAGGCCGCGCGGGCTGAGGAAGCGCTGGCCGGGGATCCGCGCGTGCAGGTAGTTGGCAGTCCAGATCGAGGCGTAGCTCGCATCCGCGACGACTATGGTCTCGGCGGTCAGGCGGGCGTCGAGCTCGGCCATCAGGCGCTCGGGGCGGATCGGGGCAGCGTCGCTTTCGCGAACAGCCGCGGCTTCGGCGCGGTGCCGCGCGCGGCCTTCGGCGATCCGCGCTTCGAGCCCGGCACGCGCGGCGGTCCTGGCACCGAGATCCGCGTTCTCGAGCAGCAGCAGCAAGGCCTCGAGGGTGGTCCGGGCGTCGCCCACCAGCCGCATCGCCTCGTAGTTGCGGCCGATCTCGCTCGGATCGATGTCGAGATGGATGAAGCGGGCGCCCTCGGGATAGAGGGTCCAGCTGTCGGTGCCGTTCTGGTTGGTGCGGGTGCCGACGAGGAAGACGAGGTCGGCCTCGTCGATCAGCGGCTTGTGGAACTTGGCAGCACCCCTGGTGCCGAGGAAATAGGTGGCGACGCCGAGCGAGAGCGGGTGGCGCTCGTCGACCGCGCCCTTGCCCATGACGGTGGTGGCGACCGGCAAGGCTGCGAGATCCTGGAGCCGGGCGAGCGTCGCCGAGGCAGCCGAGCGGTGGACGCCGCCGCCGGCGACGACGAGCGGGCGCTCGGCTTCGAGCAGTGCCCGGACCGCGGCCTCGAGGACGGCGGGCGAGGGCTGCGGCCGGTCGAGCGGGCCCTGGCCCATCACGCTCTCTCGCGGCTGCGCCGGCGGTGGCGCGTCCTCGCCCAGAACGTCGAGCGGCAGCATCAGGACGACCGGGCCCGGACGGCCCGAGGTCGCAGCACGGATCGCCATGTCGAGATAGTCGTCGACGCGCTCGGGCTGGTCGAGCCGGCGCACCAGCTTGGCGACCGGCGCAAAGAGGGCCTCGTGGTCGAACTCCTGAAAAGCGTTCTTATCTGCGATTGCCCGCGGCACTTCCTGGACGAGGGCGACGAGCGGGATCGAGGCCGCCAGCGCCTCGGCCAGAGCCGGGACGAGCAGCGCCGCGGCCGGGCCGTTCTGGCTGGTCACCACGCCGATCCGGCCGGCGGCGCGGGCATAGCCGTCGGCCATGTAGCCGCCGGTCTTTTCGGTCCGATAGGCGATCTGCTCGAGGCCCATCTGCCGCCCGGCGAGGTGAACGGGGGTCGGCAGCGACTGGCCGAAGACCTCGACCACGCCGTGGCGACGCAAGCCCATGACGAGACGTTCGGCGACGGTTGCGGTGTTGCTGCGCGAGGGGACGGTGTCGGTCGGCATGAGCGCCTCTCAAATCTTCAAAAAGTCGGCCATCAGGGGGATCTGCTGGTCGAGCATGTGCCGGCCGTGGTGGATCGAGTTGCCGCACGCCTCGGCCGCGGCGAGCAGCGGGGTGGTCGCGGGCTTCATGATGATCTCGGCGACCAGTGCCGCCGGCGGGATCGTCTCGACGGCGATCGGCAGCGGGTCGCCCTCGTTCATGCCCAGCGACGTCGTGTTGACGACGATATCGGCGTTTGTCGGGTCGGCATCGCCCACGACGACCGGCGCATCGGGAAACCAGTTGCGGATTTCGGCCGCGAGCCGTTCGGCTTTGCCACGCGTGCGGTTCGCGAGCGCCAGCCGGGCGACGCCGGCGGCGGCGAGCGCGAAGGCAACGGCCGACCCCGCCCCGCCGGCGCCCAGCAGCAAGACCCGCTTGCCGCGTGGCTCGTGACCCTCGGCGCGCAAGCCGGCGACGAAACCGTCGCCGTCGAACATGGTGGCGGTCATCCGTCCGTCGGGTTCGCGGCGGATGGTGTTGACAGCCCCGATCATCCGCCCGGCGGGCTCGAGCGCGTCGCAGAGTGTGGCACAGGCGGCCTTGTGCGGGACGGTGGCGATCAGCCCGCCCAGGTTCTGCATCGCCTTGAAGGCGGGCCAGGCGGCGGCGAGGTCTCTGCTGCCCAGATGGAAGGGGACGAACACGGCGTCGATGCCGCGCTCGGCGAACAGTGCGTTGAAGACCTCGGGCGCCCTGACCTGGGCTATCGGGTCGGCGAGGATGCCGAAGAGGCGGGTGCGGCCGGTGATGGGCATGGCTGGCTCGTCCGTTGGCCCGCTGACCCGGGTGGTGCGGTCAGATCCCGAGATAGGCGCGGCGGACATGGTCGTTCTTCAAAAGTGCGGCACCGGTGTCGGCGAGCACCACGGCACCGTTCTCCAGCACGTAGCCGCGATCGGCGATGCTCAGCGTCTGAAAGACGTTCTGCTCGACCAGGAGCACCGTCTTGCCCATGCCGACGATCTCCTCGATCACCTCGAACACCTGCTTGACGATCATCGGGGCCAAGCCGAGCGACGGCTCGTCGAACATCATCAGCCGGGGATTGGCCATCAGGCCACGGGCGATCGCCACCATCTGCTGCTCGCCACCGGACAGGGAGTTGGCCAGCTGATCGAGGCGCTCGCGGACCCGGGGGAAGAGCTCGAGCACCTCGCCCAGGCGCTTTTCCATGCCGTCGCGGGCGTCCTTTCTGAAGGCGCCGAGATAGAGGTTGTCGCGCACCGTCATGAAGGGGAAGAGCTGGCGGGCCTCGGGCACCAGGGTGACACCGAGATCGACCGTGTCGTGCGCGGCCAGGTGGCCGATGTCACGCCCTTCGAAGGTGATCGTGCCGCTGCGCGGGCGGATCAGCCCGGCGATGGTGCGCAGCAGCGTCGTCTTGCCGGCCCCGTTGGCGCCGACGATGGTCACCACCTCGCCGGGCTGGACATCGATCGAGATGCCGTGGAGGACCGTGACCTCGCCGTAGCCGGCGCTGACGTCGTCAACTAGCAGCATGGACGTAATCCTGGCCGAGATAGGCTTCGATCACCTGCGGATCCCGGACCACCGTGGCGGGCTCGCCCCGGGCGATCACCCGGCCGGCATTGATGACGATGACCTCGTCCGAGATGCTCATGATCGCCTGCATGACATGCTCGATGGCGATCACCGCCACACCGCTGTCGCGGATATCCCGGACGAGCTCGACCGCCTTCTTGACGTCGGCGGCATTCAGCCCGGCCATCACCTCGTCGAGCAGCAGGATACGCGGCTCGAGCGCCATGACGCGGGCCATCTCCAGCCGCTTCTGGCCGCCGATCGTCAGGTTCCTGGCCTCGGTGTGGCGCATCGCCCAGAGCCCCATCCGCTCGGCCACCTCGAGCGCCGCCTCGCGTGCCTCGGCGGCGTTGGGATGACGGCGAAAGGCGCCGACCATGATGTTCTCGAGCACGGTCATGGCGGCGAAGGGCTGGACCACCTGGAAGGTGCGGCCGATGCCGAGCCTGGCGTATTCGTGCGGCGCTCGCGGGCTGTGCCAGGCGCCGTCGGTGCCGAGCACGGCGACACTGCCGGCATCCGGGCGGATGAAGCCGGATATCTGGTTGAAGAGTGTCGTCTTGCCGGCACCATTGGGGCCGATGATGCCGAGCACCTGGCCCTGCTTCAGCTCGAAGCCGACATTCTCGGTGACGACCAGGCCGCCGAAGCGCTTGTAGAGGCTGTCGACCCTGAGGATCACCTGGCCGGGCGCGCTGCGCTCCGCCACGACCTCGGGCTCGAGCAGCGGCGCCCTGCCCTCGACCGTGGCCTCGGCCGGGGACCTGCCGCCGGGCAGGCGCTCGAGCAGCCGGCCGATCGGCTTGTCGAACTTGCTGACCAGACCGCCCGGCATAAAGAGGACGATGAGCACGAGCACGGTGCCGTAGACGAAGCCGTGCAGCCCGATCGCCTGGGCACCCAGCCAGCCGCGGGCGAGCTCGGTCACCGGAACCACCAGCAGCGTGCCGAAGAGCGGCCCGAAGACGGTGCCGATGCCGCCGATCAGCGCGAACATCGCGATCTGCACCGAGAAGGTGAGCGAGAACATCGATTCGGGCTCGACGAAGCCCAGATACATCGCGTGGAAAGAGCCGACCATCGAGGTCAAGGCGGCCGAGACCATGATGGCGTAGAGCTTGAACGCCACGGTGTTGATGCCGGCGGCCTGCGCCGCGTCGTCGCGCTCGCGGATCGCCACGAGATAAAAGCCGAAGCGGCTGTTCCTGATCCACCAGGCAACCAGAAGGCAGAGGCAGAGAAAGCCGAAGGCGATGAAGAGCGACGGCTCGCGCTCGCGGAAGATCATCCACTCCCAGCCGATCCTGAGCGGCGGCATCAGCCCGACGGCCCCGCCGGTGAGGCCGCGGAAATGCAGGCTCAAGAGCCGGATGACCTCGAGAAAGGCGATGGTGGCCAGGACGAAGAAGGGGCCGCGCAGGCGAAAGCAGGGATAGGCGATGGCCGCCCCCACCATGGCGGCGATGGCGGCACCGGCGAACATGCCGATCCAGGGGGTCAGGCCGAAGCTGGCGAGCAGCAGTGTCGAGGTATAGGCGCCGATGCCGTAGAAGATGGCGTGGCCGAGCGAGAGCTGGCCGGCGAAGCCGCCGACGATGTTCCAGGCGGTGGCCAGGGCGCCGTAGAGGCAGATGGTGATGAAGACGTGGAAGATGAAATCGTCGTTGATGCCGAGTGGCACCAGGACGAGGAGCGAGAGTGCTGCGAGGCCGACATAGGTCCGGGGATGGCCGAGCCGGCCGGCGACGCTCTTCCGCCGGGTGGCGGCCGGCAGCGATGCGGCGGTGGTCATGGCCGTTCTCCCCTCACTCCGAGCCCTTGCCGAGACCGAGGAGGCCGGTCGGCCGCCAGATCAGGATGGCGATGAAGATGGCGAAATAGACGACCTCCTTGAGGTCGGGGGCGATGTAGTAGCCGCTCAGGCTGTCGACCAGGCCGATGATCATCGCGCCGAGAAAGGCGCCCTGGATGCTGCCCATGCCGCCCAAGACGACGACCACGAAGGCGGTCAGCACGAAGTAGGTCCCGATCGTCGGCGAGACCGGGTACATCGGGGCGACGAGAGCCGAGGCGAGGCCGACGCAGGCGGCGCCGATGCCGAAGGTGATGATGTAGATCTTGTTGACATTGACCCCCATCAGCGCCGCAGCGCCACGGTTCTGGGCCACCGCCCGGATCGCCCGGCCGAGGAAGGTGCGGGTCAAGAAGAGGTGGATGGCGAGCACCAGGCCCACGGCGCTCAGGAACATCATGATCTGGCCGAACAGCAGCCGCACCCCGCCGATATGCACCGGGGCGCGCACGCCGATGCCGGTGGTGGTGCGCAGATCGGCGCCGAAGACGAGCAGCGCCAGGTTGATCATCGCCGTGGAGAGGCCGACCGTGGCGAAGATCTGCACGTGCGGGTCCTCGGCGTCGAGCAGAGGCTGGATGATGAAGCGCTGGATCGCAGCCCCGAGGACGAAGAAGAGGACGATCAACGGCACCGCTGTGACGTAGGGGTGGAGGTCGAGCCAGCCGGTCAGCAGGTAGACCACGTACATCCCGACCATCAAGAACTCGCCGTGGGCGAAGTTGATCACCTTGACGATGCCGAAGATCAAGGTGAGGCCGATGCTGATCATGGCAAAGAGCCCGCCGAGCATCAGGCCGTTGGCGACGAGCTGGATGAAGATGTCCATGCGCGGGACCTTCGCGGCATTCGGCACCGATCGAGCCGGTGCCGCATACCCATGAGCAGGGTTCGAGAACGGCGCGGCCGGCGCGCTCGACGGACGGCGAAAGGTGGCTCGGGCCCCGGCGGCAGCGATGCGCCGGGGCCCGGACCCGGGTCTTCAGTCGCTGCCGACGATGAGCTCGGCGACGGCGGCCTCGGGCGGGAAGACGGTGACCAGCTTGCCGCCCTGCCACTGCATCAGGAACGGGACGGCCCGGGTGTTCTGGCCGGTCTCGTCGAACTTCACGCCCCAGCCCGTGGCGGTCGTGCCGATCTCGACATCGACCTCGGCCATGGCGCCGCGGATGTCGTCGGGCGACATCGAGGCCGCACCGTCGAGCGCATCGAGGATGACCTTGGTGCCCATGTAGTTGGCGAGGCTGTGGCCGGAGCGGGGATGGTGGCCGTAGCGCTCCTCGTAGGCGGCGACGAAGTCCTCGATCCCGGGGGCGGCCTCGGGGTTGGTCAGGTACTGGGTGAAGTCGACATTGAGCGCACCTTCCATGATGTCGGCGCCCACCGCCTCGACGGTCTGCTCGAGCGAATAGCCGCCGCCGGCGCCGATCATCGCGGCCGGGGCGAAGCCCGCCTCGTGCGCCTGGCGGAAGAACAGCACGGTGTCGTTCTGGTAGCTGGTCTGCAGCACGACATCGACCTCGGCACCGATCAGCCGGAGGATCAGCGACGACATGTCGACCGAATCGGCCGGATAGGGCAGGGTCTCGACGATGTTCAGCCCCTGCTCGGCCGCGCGCTCCTCCTGAAAGCCCGCGACCGTGGTGCCGTAGAGGCTGTCCTCGTGGATGATCGCGACCTTGACCTCACCGGGCTCGAGACCGAGCGAGGGGGCGATGGCGTCGGGGATGGCGTCGACCGTGGCGACGGCAAAGGAGCGCGCCGTCGGGTTGGTCCGATAGAGGTATTCGAAGCCACGCTCGGTGATCGGATCGGAGATCCCGCCGAGCTCGAAATAGGGAATGCCGGCGAGCTCCGCCACCTGGCTCGCAGCGTTCGAGCGGGCCGAGGAATAGGTGCCGAAGATGGCGGACACACCCTCGACCGAGATCAGCCGGCGCGCCTCGCCCACCGCCTGGTTGTTGTCGACCGCGTCGCCACGGAGGATCTGGATCTGCTTGCCACCCTGGATGCCGCCGTCCGCGTTGCGCTCCTCGACCGCGACCTCGAAGCCGCGATAGCTCTCGTCACCGAGCAGGGCGAGGCCGCCGCTGAACGGGTAGAGGGCACCGAGGCGCACCGTCTCCTGGGCCTGGGCCTGGCCGAGGCCGCCGGCGACCATGGTGCCGATGGCGAGGCCGACGACGGCCGCCGCCGCGCGCTGATGGCGTGTTCGATTGCGCAAAGCTTCTCTCCCTGATGTGCCTGGTCACGCTCGCC
>SLRI01000163.1 GCA_007131045.1 Rhodospirillales bacterium | reverse complement strand
GCGGTGGCGCGGCAGGGCGGCGAGCGTGGCGCTGTATTTGGCGTGCTCGTAGGCGCTGCTGCGGAAGGCCCAGGGGTCCGGATTGCCCCGGTAGAGCGCATCGAAGCGCATTGCCCGCTCAGACATCGGGGCCACCGCCGATGAACAGCTCCGGGGTGTCGAGGAAATGCGCCTGCATGAGCGGCGCCATGACGAAACCCTCCGGGTCATCGTCGATCAACCCACTCATTTGCGACCGGTGCGCCGCCATGGCCAGCCGCTTGCGCTCGCGCTGCGCTGACGTATCGAACGCGAGGAGCCGAGCATCAGGCCCCGTGTCCGCCGGCTCAATGAAGCGGCCCCAAATGGGATATTCCCAGAGATCGAGCGACGGCAGCAGCGCCACGAGGCGATCGGCGAGGGCCGCGGTGCGGCGATGGTCGACATGCGGGTCGTGCCGCCAGCTCGTCCAGACGGTGGTGATGGCACCGAGATCGGTGCGGGCCGCGAGACGGTCCACGGCTCGATCCAGTGCCGGAGCACTGGCGGGAGCCGCCTGGTCCGGGTAGCCGAGCCAAACGACCTCGGCCGCCCCGTCGGTGAGCAGCCGGGCGGCCGTCTCGAGCTCTCGGCGGCGCAGCTCGGCCAGAGTGCTGCGCGGAAAACGCCGCGAGCGTGGATGCGAGCCACCACCGTCGGTGACCGCGGCGATGACCACGCGTTTGCCGGCACAGCAGGCCGCCGCGATGGCCCCGCCGCAGCCCAGCGTCTCGTCGTCGGGATGCGGTGCCAGCACCAGGACGGCATCGCCAGCGAGCACGCTGATGTCGATTGGTGCCGCCGTCGCTGCCTCGCGCAGCAGCCGGCCTGTCCCGAAGGGCGTCACCATTGCTCGCCGATCACCGCGGCCGCACCGGCGATCAGCCGGCCAGCCTGCTGCAGCTTGGCGTCCGGTGCCGCCTGGCGAAGGTAGAGACCCAGGTCGCGACGCTGACGTTCGATCGAGCTGCCCGCGACATGCGCCCTGACGCCCAGCGATCGCTCGACCAGGTTCAGCACCGCGACGCAAGCCTCCTCCACCACCTCGCGGGTGACCAAGGCATGCGCCACGGCGGCGTCGATCTCGCCACGCGTGCCGCCGCGGCTGGCCTCGACCTTCACGGCTGCCGCCTCGACCAGCCTGCGCCCGGCCTCGCACCGGGCGGCGGCCCGCGCCAACCGGTCGAGCTGGTGCACGTCAGAGGCGCGACCACTGGCGATCAGGCTTCGCCGCAAGGCCTCGACCAGGGCCTCCGCACCGCCGACATGGGCGGCACAGTAGCGCCAGATCCCGCCTTCGAAATGCGGCTCGAGCAGATAGTCGTTTGGCCCGCCCACGAAGTCGGCCACCGTTGCGACCATGTCGTCGAGCACGAAGCCGCCCGATCGGGTGGCCCGCATGGCCGCGGCCGTCCATTGCTCCGGCTGCTGACGGTCGCGATCGCCGGCATCGATGGCGACCAGTTGCACCTCCGCCGCATCGTTCGGCCTGCGGACGGTAATGACGGCCACGTCGACCAGACCGAGGCCGGAGGCGAAGGCCTTCGCACCGCTCAGCCGATAGCTGCCGTCGCCATGAGGATGCAGCCGCGCCGGCGTCGCCCCTTCGGCGCCCCAGATGCCGAAGACGGCACCCGCCGCCGCCCGCCTCACGAGCCGTCGCCGGGTCGCCGGTGCAGCATGCAGGTCGATGAGCTTGAGGGCATTGAGATGACCCTCGAACAGCCGCGCCACCGATAGGTTGGCGCGGCCGAGGCGGCGCAGCACGGTCGCCGTCCAAAGCGTGGCCTGCGCACTGTATCCGAGGCCGAGGCCGAGCCCACCGTCGCCGCTCGGCAATGCCGCGGCAAAGAGGCCGATCCGTGCCAGGAGGTCGAGGTCCTCGGCCAGGTCTCCACCAGTCTGCTCCGGGCTCTGGTCGAGCCTGTCCGCCCGCGCCGCAACGAGCGGCAATGCCCGCAACAGCTCGGCCTCGATGCTCCTCCAATCCGGCGGCTTTTCTGTTGCCTTCAACTGCACAGCGCCTCTCTCGAAGGCGGCACCGCCTGCTGAGAGGAATCGCAGGTGGTCGCCCAGCCATATCGCGCACGGGCACTCGCCACCAGGCGCTGGAGCAACGGTAATTCGACTTCGAGTTGCGCGCGCTCCAGGCGTACACGACGAAGTGCCGGGACGAGGGCTTCGATCGACGCCCAAGCGGCGCCGAAATGGCGATGCCGGAAGACCTCCTGTCGTCCGTGCGCGTCCAGCCCCAGGCGGCGAAGGCGCCCATCGATCGCCGCCGGCCTGCCCCAGGCTCGCCGGAGCCGGCCTCGGAGCCGGGCGCGAAAACCGGTGGCCAGGGCAGGCTCCAGCCGGTCGTCGCAATGCAGGTCGGCTTCGATGAGCCTTGCGCGGATGGTGGCGGCCATGCCGCCCTCTGCCCGGCCGTCGAGCCGGCACGAGGTGACGACGCGCGCGGCTCGGCAGCAGCGGATGGGCAGGTCGAACGCCCGAAGGCGCGCGGCAAAGGCCCGATCCTCGCCGAACGGGACCACCGGCAGGCCACCCACCGCGTCGTAGGCGCGGGCCGTCACCGCCAGGCTCGCGCCCGAGATCTGACCATGATGCGGCCAGGGATTGTGCGGGTCCGGATCGAGCAGGTCGGCGAGCTCGAGGGAGGCTTGCGCATACTTCTCCTCGACCGCCCATGCGTCGAGAAAGCCAGCCGGCAGGGCCGCGGCCTCCTCGGCATCGAGGGCGATTTGTCCGCAGACGAGTGCCGCACCTTCCGCCACCGCCCGGAGATTGGCCCGGACCCAGTCGCGTTCCGGTCGCGAATCGGCGTCCGTCGTCATCAGCACGCCAGAAGCCTGCACGCACTGCCTGCCGATATCGAAGGCGAGCCTTCGGGCAGCACCGGCATGGGCTTGCCCCTCTGCCAGTTCGACCTCGACGAGATCGAGGGCCACGTTCTGGCGTGCGGCCCAGGCCATGGCCACGCCGACGGAATCGTCGCTCGAGTTGTTGACCAGCACCACCAGGCGCGCCGGCGCCCCGCTCGCCCGGATCGAGCGGCGGCAATGCTCGAGACAGGCGGCGAGCCTGTTCAGACAAACCGAGCCACCTCTCTCCTCCAGCACTGGCAACGATGCGCCAGTCGCGTACACGGACGCGCGGCGACTGCTGGCAGAACTTGTCGCGCAACGGCGCGCAGCCGTTCGGCTCACCAGGGCGACGGTCGATCGAGTGGGCTAGTGACGGCATCGTTGTTCCGTCCAGCGCATACGCCTGCTGCAGATTTCGCCGAGCGGCCAACCGCGTTCGCCACCATGACCTCGGTCCATCGATCGCAATCCCTCATGATCGGAACGCGTTGCCGCGCCACGTGATCGATCCGTCGTGGCGCCGAGTTCTCGAAACGAGTGCCCCAAAACGCCGTGCGCTGAGCAACCACCGGGGCGGCCGCCTAGTTCCCGAGCCACCGAACGGTCGGCCCCGGCTGCTGCCGGCGCGACAAGCGAGCCACTCACATCGGCGTGGTCGATCGCCTAGCATGGCGTGGCGAGACGGCCCCTGGAGGCCCCTGGAGGCCCCTGGAAGCCCCTGGAAGGAAGCGCCATGCGACGTTCGACAGCCATCGCCGTGGCCTTGCTGGCGGCGCTGACCGGTGGCTCGGCGGCGCGGGGCGCCGATGCCACCGACGATCGGCAACCGCTCACCAGCATCGCGTCGCTCGATCCGGGCCAGGTGACCGTCTCGGGCATCTCCTCGGGCGGCTTCTTCGCGCACCAGTTCCACATCGCCCACTCCGAACTCGTGGCCGGCGCCGGGGTGATGGCGGGCGGCCCCTACGCCTGCGCCGAGCAGATCCCGTCAATGCTGGCCTTCAACCCGCTGGCATCGGTGCTCGTGGCCCTCGGCGTCTGCACGCGGCAGAGGCGCTCGGCACTCGGGCCCATGGCCTACTGGCTGCCGGAGTGGCCGAGCGTCGAGCAGTCGCTCGCTGTCACCAATGCGGAGCACCAGGCCGGGCAGATCGACGATCCGGCCAATCTCGCCGACGACCGGGTCTGGCTCTTCGTCGGCGCCAACGACGAGGTCGTGCCGCTCGCCACGCTCGAGGCGCTCCGCGACTACTACCTGGCGCTGGGGCTCGACGCCGCCGCCGTGCGGTTCGACCACGACCCGTTGGCCAATCACGGCGTGCCGATCGAGGCGTTCACCGGCACGACCGACCACGCGATCCTGGAGTGCCACGAGTACGGCCTGCCGTTCCTGATCGGCTGCGACTTCGACGCCGCCGAGCGACTGCTCCGCCATCTCTACCCCGCCGGGTTCACGGCCGAGCCCGAGGTGCCGGAGCGCGACCGGCTCGTCGCCTTCGACCAGACCGAGTTCTTCGATGCGACCGATCCGCGGGTCAGCATGGGCGAGGTCGGCTTCGTCTACGTTCCGGCCGACTGCGCCGGGGACAGGCCCGCGCAGCAAGGCTGCCGGCTGCACGTCGCCTTCCACGGCTGCCGGCAATATCGCGAGCTGATCGGCGACGACTTCTACTGGGACGCCGGCTACAACGCCTGGGCCGAGGCGAACCGGATCGTCGTGCTCTACCCACAGGCGACCGCCTGGGAGCGGCGGTTCGATGCCACCGGGCTCACCGCCAATCCCAGGGGCTGCTGGGATTGGTGGGGCTACAGCGGCTCCGACTACTTCCGCCAGAGCGGCAAGCAAATGCAGGCCGTCCGGCAGATGATCGACCGGTTGCTGCCCGACTGATTGCGGCGCGAGGCCGGCGATGGCGGCGCCTGGTTCATCCGGCGCAAAGGCTGGACGAGGTGAGGCGCCTCTCCAGCACGCGGGTGGAAGCCGACGATCGTCGCCGGCTCAGTGGCGTGTCGTGGCGTGCCGATGCGGCTGGTCCATCCACCGGGTGGCCAGGAATCCGGCCAGCACGAGGCCGAGCCCGATCACACCGACCGAGATCCCCGGATGCGTCTGGGCCGACGTGCTGAGGCTGTAGCGGCGGCCGTGCCCGAAGCGCGAGCGCTCCTCGCCCTCGTCCGGCACCTCCCGGAGGCTCTGCGCCGTCGGCTGATGCCCGAAATCCACCAGATCCTCGATCCGCAGCGACGCTTGCCGGCGATCGACGAAACCCGGGGCAAGCCGCTCGGCAGCGGGACCGACCACCGCGGTCGATCCCACCGGGAAATGCCGTTTCGGATACTGGGCGGCGTAGAGGATCGCCTCGGCCACGGCCTCCGGCGCGTATTGCGGGCCCGGCGCCTTGCCGAGCCCACCCATCTCACTCTTGGCGTGGTCGAAGAACCTGGTGTCGATGGAGGATGGCTTGATCAGCGTCACCGAAACCGGCAGCTGCTCTTGCATCAGCTCGAGGCGCAGGCCGTCGGTGAAGCCTTTGACCGCGTGCTTGGTTGCCGAATAGGCCACGGACAGCGGCATCGGCATGTCGCCCACGACCGAGCCGACATTGATCAGCGCGCCTGCGGTGCCGCGCTCGCGGAAGTGGTTCACCGCTGCGATCGAGCCGTAGGCCAGGCCGAAATAGTTGGTGCGGAAGAGCGCCTGGTGATCCTCTGACGACATCTTCTCGACGGTGCTGATCAACCCGACCCCGGCATTGTTCACCCAGGTGTCGAAGCCGCCGAAGCGATCGATCGTCTGCCGCGCGAGGTCCTCGACCTGCTGCTCGTCGCCGACATCGGTGACGAGGTGGTCGGCGGTGCCGCCCTCGGCCGCGATCTCGCGACAGATCCGGGCGAGCGCGTCGCCGTCCCGTGCCGCCAGCATGACCCGGGCCCCGGCCTTGGCGGCGGCGCGCGCGGTGGCGAGCCCGATGCCGGAGCTGGCGCCGGTGATGACGATGGTCTGCTCGTCGAGGGCCTTGAGGTGGATCGTCATGGTTGCGTCTTTCTGCCGAGGTTGCGTTGCCAGCCGATACAACCGCTACGGCGCGTCTCGGTTCTGCAAGGAGTGCCGACGTTCTGCCGCACACCCGAAAGAGGACGCTCGCGCTGGGCAGCCACTGCTCGGCGCATGCCGCCGATTCGAGTGGAAGCCGGCGCAAACTCGGCTCACAAGCACCTTTGCTGGTCCCCGGGTCGCGGCACGGCAAAGAGCGCACCGCGGTTTCGGCACTCTGTCGTGCCAACGGCAAGACGCACGCAAGATTGATCCCGCATGGCCATCGAAATGGATCGTATTCAGTTGCTGGTCGACTTGCACAAGGGTGCAGCACGCCAAGGTTCCGGCGGCGAAGCAGAAACGCGCGTGTCGATTGCCCTCTCGGGGCTGTCGACTGCCGAGACCCTGAGCATCGCCGATATCGGGTGTGGTACCGGAGCCTCCACGCTGGTCCTGGCGCAGCACCTCGACGCTCATATTACGGCCGTGGATTTCATTCCGGAATTTCTTGCAAAGCTGGAGGCGGATGCGGCGAGAGCCGGCATCGCAGACCGCATCACGACCCTCTGCGCCTCGATGGAGGCTCTGCCATTCGAAGAGGCGGCCTCCCTTTGGATTTCTGCCCCACCATCATCCGCCCTCAGTGACAAGGAGCTTGGGCATTCGGGCGAGGTTGCAAGCGGCAAGCGCCAAGTGGAAGCCGCGTGCCGTGCGATCCAGGCGTCGAAAGCGCCTCTTGCGCCAGCATGCTTGGCGGAGCGAAGAGAACTGACGTCTAACCTTCTCTGGCACCTAAGCCATTGAAAATAATAGAACCCACATTCTCATCGTCCTTCCACCACTTCGTCCTGTGGCACTGGCGACGCGCACTGTCGCACCGAAGCCAGAAGGCCGCGGACTCGTGGGTGCGGATGGACCAGATCGTCGCGCGCTGGTTGCCACCCGCCAGGATCAGCCATCCCTGGCCGCAGCGTCGCTTCCTCGTCAAACACCCGAGGTCGGAGCCGAGTGCGTCAGTCGAGCATGCTCGGATCTGTCCGGGGCGCGAAGGGTGAAACTTGCGTCCCTATCGGGACGGGGCTTAACTCATAGTTTCCAAATGATTGCGTATTCTGACCGACTTTGGAAAAGCTGCCCGCCGACTGGCCTTCACCTGTCGGCCGGCTCTCAGGTTCCAGCCGCGATCGCCTGATCCCTCACTCTGGCGGCGGCTGGCGCCGCATGAAGTCATCGGCGATGGCGTCGAGCATGGAGAAGCGCACGCCCGGGTGCTTGATCATGTGGGCGATGAGGCGTTCCAGCATATTCAGGACCTGCGGTCGGCCGGAGACGTCCGGGTGTATGGTCATGGCGAAGACGGCATAGTCGTATTTCCGGTAGACCCAATCGAAGGTGTCGCGCCACATCTCCTCCATGTCGCGCGGGTTGACGTAGCCGTGGCTGTTGGGAAATCCTTTGATGAACATCATCGGCGGCAGATCGTCGAGATACCAGGAGGCCGGGATCTCGACGAGCTTGGTGGGCTTGCCCTTGGTGAACGGCTTCATCCAGGTCTCGGCCGGCTTTGAATAGTCGATCTTGGTCCACTGTTCTTCGACGCGCACGTAATAGGGCTCGAAGTCCTTATGCATCAGGCTGTGGTCGTATTTCACGCCATTTTTGACGAGGATGTCGACCGAGTTGTTCGAGACCTCCCACCAGGGGGCGACGTAGCCGGTGGGACGCTTGCCGGATATCTTCTCGATCAATTCGATCGACTTATCGAAGACGGCCGATTCCTGCTCGTATGACATCGACAGCGGGTTCTCATGGCTGTAGCCGTGCAGGCCAATCTCGTGGCCGGCCTTGGCCACCGCCTCGCATTCGACGGGGAAGCTCTCGATGGTATGGCCCGGGATGAACCAGGACTGCTTCAGGCCGAAATGGTCGAACAGGTCGAGGATCCGGGCCATACCAACCTCGGCGGCGAACACGCCTCTGGAGATGTCGCCCGGGCTGTCCTCGCCCTTGTAGGAGCCGAGCCAGCCGGCTACGGCGTCGCAATGAATGCTGAAGGCGCAGAAGATTTCCTTTGTCACGGCGCTTCCTCCTAGATCGATGATGGCGCCCGTTATAGCGCTCTGCCGGTTGCATGACATGCCGAATTCGAGGCGCTCACTTCGCTAAGAGTACCCCCTGCCTCTGGGGGGTGGCAATCGGCTCAAGCACAGACAGCATGCAAAGGCCCTATCAATGATCTGCTTGCCTCATCGGCAGCACCATTCCTGCGACGCGGACACGGTTATACCGACCCTACTTATTTATGACCGGTGTTGCCCATTCCATCGAGCAGAGGGATTTGATCCTTCCGCTATCGCTGGTGACCTGCTGCCAGGCGTTGCAGACGGCATCGACGATGGCGTCGTAGTCTGGCCAGAGGCGGTGCGATAGGAAGCGTTCCTTGAGGTAGAGCCAAAGGCGCTCGATCGCGTTCAGCTCGGGCGAGTAGGGTGGCAGGAAGACGGCCGTGATGTTGTCGGGCATGACGAGGTCGCCCGCGCAGTGCCAGCCGGCGCGGTCCATAACGAGCAGGGCGTGGGCGTCTGGGGCCACCTGGCCGCCGAGCTGGTCGAGGAAGGTTTGCATGACGTCGGCCCCGACGATCGGCAGGACCAGGCCGAAGGAGGCATCGCGCTCGGGGCAGACGGCGCCGAAGAGATAGACCGCGGTGTGGCGCTGGTCTTTGATCCCAGTTGGTCGCGTACCCTTTTGAAACCAGCGCCGGCAGTTGCGGCCGGTCTGGCCGATCCTGGCCTCGTCCTGCAGCCAGACCTCGATGCGCTCGGCTTCGGGATGGGCCGCTGCGGTCGCGGCGATCAGGTTGCGAAATTTTTTTTGAAGTCGGCCTGGGCGCGCGGATCGGACTTCGGATGCACCGGCCTTGTCTTTTGCCAGGACAAATCCAGGCTGTGCAGGAGCTTCAACATCCCGTTTTCGCTGTAGCTCACCTGATATCGCGCCTCGACGATGCGGCAGAGGTCCTTGGCCGTCCAAGAGCTCACACCGTCCTTCTCGATCTCCGGACCGCGCAAGACGACTGCCCTGAAGGCTGCCATCCGGCCCTCGGTCAGCCGCGACGGGCGACCGGTGTGCGGCCGATCGCGAAGGCCCTCAATGCCTGCTGCATTAAACCGATGAGCCCAATCCCTGAGGCTCTGCCGATCCATCCCAGCCTGCCGCGCCGCGTCCTCGCGACTGGCTCCCTCCAATGCCGACGCTAGCGCGAGCATCCGCCGCAACGCGCGACCGTCGCTCTCGATCTTGGCGCGGCGACGCAACTCGGCAGCTGGAATGTCGGTACGAATCGGCACGGCTCTGGGCATGGGTGTATCCTTTCTTTCCCAGCAGCCAAGCCGTATCGGTCCTATTGTACAAGCCAGGTGAGTCAAAATATCGCAGGGTTGGTAT
>SLRI01000645.1 GCA_007131045.1 Rhodospirillales bacterium | reverse complement strand
TGGTAGGCGATGATCTTGCCGGGCTGCGGGACCAGCGTCTTGGGGTCCTCGGCGTTGATCCGGCACTCGATGCTGTGGCCCTGGATGCGGATCTGCTCCTGGGTCACGCTCAACGGACGGCCCATGGCGACGCTGATCTGCTCGCGCACCAGGTCGATGCCGGTCACCATCTCGGTCACCGGATGCTCGACCTGAATCCGGGTGTTCATCTCGATGAAGTAGAACTGGCCGTCCTGGTAGAGGAACTCGATCGTCCCGGCACCCAGATAGCCGAGCTTCTCGAGCGCCTGGACGACGGTCTTGCCGATCGAACGGCGCTCGGCCTCGGTGATCACCGGCGACGGGCTCTCCTCGACGATCTTCTGGTGACGGCGCTGGAGAGAGCAATCGCGCTCGCCCAGATGCACGACGTGGCCGTAGCGGTCGGCCATCACCTGCAGCTCGATGTGCCGCGGGTGGTCGAGATACTTCTCGAGGTAGACCCGCTCGTCGCCGAACCCGGCGCGGGCCTCGTTGCGGGTGTTGCGCAGGGCCGCCGCGAGCTCGCTTCGGGCGCGCACCACGCTCATCCCGCGCCCGCCGCCGCCGGCCGCAGCCTTGATCAGCACCGGGTAGCCGATCTGCTCGGCCACGGTGAAGGCCGTCTCGTCGTCGGTGATCGCGCCCTCGCTGCCCGGCACGGTGGGAATGCCGGCGGCGGCCACGGCCGCCTTGGCGGTCACCTTGTCGCCCATCATCCGGATATGGTCGGGATCGGGGCCGACGAAGATGAAGCCGTGCTCGACCACCATCTGGGCGAAATCCGCGTTCTCGGCGAGAAAGCCGTAGCCCGGGTGGATCGCCTCGGCCCCTGTGATCTCGGCGGCGCTCAGGATGGCCGCCGCGTTGAGATAGGATTCGCTGGCGCTCGGCGGGCCGATGCAGACGCTCTCGTCGGCGAGTCGGACGTGCATGGCATTGGCGTCGGCGGTCGAGTGCACGGCGACGCCGCGAATCCCCATCTCCCGCGCCGCCCGGAGGATGCGCAGCGCGATCTCGCCACGATTGGCGATCAGGAGCTTCTTGATGGGCAAGGGACCGGGCAAGGTGCGCTTTCCGGCTATTCGATGACGAGCAGCGGCTCGCCGAACTCGACCGGCGTGGCGTTGTCGACGAAGATCCGGCTGACCCGGCCGCTGCGCGGTGCCCTGATCTGGTTCATCACCTTCATCGCCTCGATGATCAGCAGCGTCTGGCCCTCGCTCACCGTCTGGCCCGGAGTCACGAACGGATCGGCGCCGGGCTCGGGGTAGAGATAGACCGTGCCGACCATGGGTGAGCTGACCGTGCCCGGATGCGCGACCTCCGGGACGCCGGCCGTCGCCACCTCGGCCGCCACCCCTACGGGCAGGGCCGCGGTGGCGCGGGGTGCTACCTGGGCCTCGTAGACCGGTGCGGGCTTCTTGACCACGCGCACCCGGGCGTCGCCCTCGCTGATCTCGATTTCGGTGAGCCCGGTCCGCTGCAGCAACTCGGCGAGCTGGGCCACGTAGTCGGTGTCGATGTTGAGCTTGCCCATTATCAGGCGTTCCTCGGTGCCGCGAGACGCTCGGCCACCGCCCGGAGCGCCAGCCGGTAGCCGGCGCTGCCGAGCCCGCAAATCACCGCCGTGGCCGTGGCCGAGATGTGCGAATGATGGCGGAACGGCTCGCGCGCGTAGATGTTGGAGAGGTGCAATTCCACGATCATCCCGGGATAGGCCCGGAGCGCATCGGGAATGGCCTGGCTGGTGTGCGAATAGGCACCGGCATTGATCAGCAATGCCGCCGTCGTCTCCCGCGCCTCGTGGATCCAGTCGATGATCGCGCCCTCGTGGTTGCTCTGCCGGCAGCTGATTTGCAGCCCGAGTGCCGCGCCCTCGGCGATACAGGCGGCATCGAGGTCGGCCAGCGTCTCCCGGCCGTAGACGGCAGGCTCGCGCAGGCCGAGAAGGTTGAGATTGGGGCCGTTGATCACCAGAACAGCGGCTGACATGGAGAATTTCCGAAACGAGGCGGTGCACCCGGCCGTCGGGCCAAGTGCTGGTTTACCAATTGGTCGCGGGCTTATATCACGCCTCGGTCGAGGTGCAATCGGTCGGGTGGCCACAGTCTGTCACCAAAATGTACGCCCTCGCCACGCTTCACGCCCACTTGCCCGGCCGTGAAGGCCGCGGCACTGGCAGCAACGTCCGGAAACGGGCATGCTAGTAGTGGAAGATCGACGACTTGCGAGGTGCCGGCATGGCCGAGGTAGCGTTCGAGAACCGATTGCGGGTAGCGCGTCGAAGCGCCATTCAGCCGTTTCTCGTGATGCAGGTGCTGGCCGCCGCCAACGCCCGGGCGGCTGCCGGCGGCGACGTGCTGCATCTCGAGCTCGGTGAGCCGTCCGGCGGGCCACCCGCCGCCGCCCTCGAAGCTGCCAAGGCAGCGATAGACGGCAGCCCGCTAGGCTATACCGAGGCACTCGGCATGCAGCGGCTGCGCGAGGCCATCGCCGCACATCTCGAGCGGACCCTGGGTGTGGCCGTACCGGCCAGGCGGATCGGGGTGACGCTCGGCGCCTCTGGCGGCTTCATCCTGGCCTTCCTCGCGGCGTTCGACGCGGGCTCGCGGGTGGCGCTGGCCGATCCGAGCTATCCCGCCTACCGCAACATCCTCAAGGCCCTGGACATCGAGGTGGTGCGCGTCGCCGGCACGCCCGAGAACGGATTCCAGCCGACCCCGGTGGAGCTCGATGCCCTGCCGGGCCGGCTCGACGGGCTGGTCATCGCGAGCCCGGCCAACCCCACCGGCAACGTCCTTTCGGCCGAGCGGCTGGCCGCCATCGTCGACTGGTGCGACCGCAACGCGGTCCGGCTGATCGCCGACGAGATCTATCACGGCATCACCTATGGCCCGGCCGCAGCCTCCGTCCTCGCCACCTCGAGCGACGCCGTCGTCGTCAACAGCTTCTCCAAATTCTGGTGCCTCACCGGCTGGCGCACCGGCTGGCTGGTGCTCCCCGACGACCTGGTCGATCCGGTCGAGCGGCTGGCGCAGAACCTGTTCGTCTCGCCCTCGTCGATCGGCCAGTACGCGGCCTTGGGCGCGCTCGACGCGCATGACGAATTGGCCGGGCGGGTCGAACGCTATGCGCGCAACCGCCGGGTGCTGCTCGACGCCCTGCCCGGCATGGGCCTCGGCCCGGTGGTGCCACCCGATGGCGCCTTCTACGTCTACGCCGACATCAGCCGCTTCGAGCTCGATGCGATCAGCTTTTGCGCCCGGCTGTTGCGCGATACCGGCGTCGCCATCACCCCGGGCAACGACTTCGACGAACTGCGCGGCGACCGCTACGTCAGGCTCTCCTTCGCCGGCTCGGCCGCGATGATCGATCAGGCGATCGAGCGGCTCGGCCCCTGGCTGGAGCGGCTCAGACGCGACGGCTGAGCGGGCGGAAGATCTCCGCGAACCGCGCCCTGTCCGCTGCCGGCCCGACGGTGACGCGGATGCAGCGGTTCAAGGGCGCCACGCCGGGCATCCGGATGAACACCGCCTCGGCCTCGAGCGCCTGCAGCAGGGCCACGGCCCGCTCCGGCCCGCCGACGTCGATGGTCACGAAATTGGTGGCCGATGGCAGTGGTGTCATGCCGCATTCGCTGGCGAGCCCAGCGTAATCGGCGCGCCCGCGCCCGACCTCGGTGACCACGCCCGTGGTGAACGCCGGATCGTCGAGTGCGGCCATGGCGGCGGCCTGGGCGAAGCGGTTGACGCCGAAATGGTTGCGGATCTTGCCGATCGCCCGGATCACCTCGGGATCGGCCATGGCGTAGCCGATCCGAAGACCGGCGAGCCCGTGCGCCTTGGAGAAGGTGCGCAGCCGCACCATCCGCGGGTCGGTGAAGGCCAGGACCGGCAGCGCTCCCTCCGGCGCGAACTCGGCATAGGCCTCGTCGAGCACGACCAGCGTCGTCTCGGGCAGGCTCTGGACGAACCCCTCGATCGCCGCCCCCTCGTGCCAGGAGCCCATCGGGTTGTCGGGATTGGAGAGATAGACGAGCTTGGCGCCTTCCCGCCGCACCGCATCGGCCAGGGCGTCGAGGTCCTCCTTGTCGTCGCGATAGGGCACGGCCACCAGCCGGCCGCCGAAGCCGGCGACGTGGTAGTTGAAGGTCGGATAGGCACCCTTGGAGGTCACCACCGGATCGCCGGGCTCGGTGACGAGCCGGACCAGCACGCCCAGGAGCTCGTCGATCCCCGCCCCCATCACCAGCCGGTCGACGCCGATCCCGCCCAGCGATTGCCCGACCTTCGTCCGGAGCTCGAACGCCTCTGGGTCGCCGTACCAGCCGGCCCGCGCGACTTCGGCGCCGATCGCCGCTTCGACTTTCGGCGAGACGCCGAAAAGGCTCTCGTTGGCGCCGAGCCTGAGCGCGAAGCCGCGGCCGATGCGCCGCTCGATCGCCTCGGGGCCGACGAACGGGATGGTGGCCGGCAGGCCGGCGACGATCGGGGTGAAGGGCGTGGGCATGGTTGGTCTTGAAAGAGAAGAGCGGGGGAAATGATTTCCCCCGCTCCCCCTCGTAACTTCGAGGAATGGTGGGGCGCGGGGAGGATCATCCTCCCCGCATTGCTTCTTACGTATAGGCGATGTTGATGAACTTTACGTCCAGGTAGTCGTAGAGGCCCTGTGGGCCGTTCTCGCGGCCGAAGCCCGAGTGGTTGACGCCGCCGAAGGGCATCTCGGCCGTGGCCGCGGCGAAGTTGTTGACCGCGACGATGCCGGTCTTCAACGCGTCCGCCGTCTTCTGCGCCAGCTTGTGGTTGTTGGTGAAGACGTAGCCGGCGAGGCCGTAGGAGAGGCTGTTGGCCCGGCCGATCACCTCGTCGAACGTCTCGAAGCTGCTCACGGGCGCGATCGGGCCGAACGGCTCGTCGTTCATCACCCGCATGTCGTCGCGCATGTCGGCGAAGACCGTGGGCTCGTAGAAATAGCCGCGGTTCATGTCGGCCGGCCGCTTGCCGCCGGTGACGAGACGCGCCCCTTCGGCCTTGGTATCTTCGACCATCTCCTCGATGAAGTCGAGGCGCCGGCGGTTGACCAATGGGCCGATCTCGGTGCCGGCCTCGAGGCCGTGGCCGATCTTCATCTTCCCCAAGGCACCGGCGAAGGTCTCGGTGAACACCTGCTCGTGCTTCTTGTGGACGTAGAAGCGGGTGGGCGAGACGCAGACCTGGCCGTTGTTGCGGGACTTGCCGGCGGCCGAAGCGATTGCCGCCTTCACCGGGTCGACATCCTCGTGGATGATCACCGGCGCATGGCCGCCGAGCTCCATCGACATCCGCTTTACCGTGTCGGCGGCGCGGCGCATCAGGTGCTGGCCCACCGGGATCGAGCCGGTGAAGGTCACCTTCCTGACCACGTCGCTGTCCATGATGGTCTCGGAGATCACCTCGGGCTTGCCGGTGACGAGGTTGATCGTGCCGGCGGGCGCCCCGGCGTCGATGAAGCACTTGACCAGCTCGGCCACACACGAGGTGCCCTCCTCGGCCGGCCGGGTGACGATGGTGCAGCCGGTGGCCAGTGCAGGAGTGATCTTCCTGGCCTGCAGCACGATCGGGAAGTTCCAGGCGGTGAAGGCGCCGACCACGCCGACCGGCTCATAGGATGTCATGAAGCGGCTGTCGGCGTTGCGGCCTGGCATCGTCTGGCCGAAGATCCGGCGCGCCTCGTCGGCGTACCAGTCCATCAGCTCGACCGCCGAGACGATCTCGGCCTTGGCCTGGCCCAACGGCTTGCCGGTCTCGATGGTCAGGAGCCTGGCGATCTTGTCGGCGCGCTCCTCGAGCAGCATCGCCGCCTTCCTGATCACCTTCGAGCGGTCCCAGGCCGAGACCTGCCGCCAGCTCAGATAGGCCTTCTGTGCTGCAGCGATCGCCGCCTCCACGTCGGCCCGCTCGGCCTGCGAAGCGGTTGCCACCACCTCCTCGGTCGCCGGGTCGAGAATGTCGATCTTGCCGCCGGCCATGGCCGGATGCCACTTGCCGTCGATATAAAGGTCCACGTGATGTCGTTCGGCCATTGCCTACTCCTTGGTCGCACCGACCGGCGGTCGGACAGCGTCGCGCTCGACGGCCCAGGATCGCACCGGTCATGGGAAATGAATGAGGTGACGCCGTCTTCTAGCGCATTGGGTCCGCCGCGTCGAATATCACTTGCACCTGGCGATTGTCCCGGCCCTTCGGCTCCCTGTCTCGCCAAAGGGGTGAATTGACAACAAATGGCATTTGATGACAGGATGGGCAGGAAAAAAGGAGAGTTCACCCATGGCGACGTTGAACGTTTCCATGCCCGATGCCATGAGGGCATGGATCGAGGCCCAAACCAAAGGCGGGCAGTACAACAACGCCAGCGAGTACGTCCGCGACCTCATCCGCCGCGACCAGAAGGAGCGCCAACAGCTCGAACGCCTGCAAGCCGCCGTCGACGAGGGCCGCAAAAGCGGCGTCAGTGAAAAAACCCTCGACGACATCTGGCAGGATGTAAAACAGCGTCATGAAGAATGAAGCAGCTCGAGCTTTCAGCGAAAGCCGCGGCTGATATCGATGACATTCTTGATTACACCTACGCTCGGTTTGGCGCGGCACAGGCGGAATCGTATTACGACTCTCTGCGCAGGTGCTTTCAGATGCTGAGAGAAAATCCGGGGATAGGCAGGCTGCGCACGGCCGTCCAGCCGCCCCTGCGCTCCCACCATCACCGGAAACACATCGTCTTCTATGACATTCTCGAGGACCATATCCTGATTGTGCGCGTTCTGCACGAGCGCATGGATATCGAGCGCCATCTCCGCGAAGAGTGACCGCCTGCACCGTTCGCACAGTGGCCGATTCGAGGTTTCCGCTTGCGCCGAAACGCGAACAGGGCGGCCCGCGGACCGCCCTGCCCTTCCGAGAACGATGTCCGCCGGGGCTCAGGGCCGGAGCGGGGCGTCCTTGGTGTAGCGCTCGGCGTAGATGTTGATCTCGTCCACCCGCTCCTGGGTCCAGGTGTCGTCGATCATCACGTACTCGCCGGTGAAGACCCGCGGGATCTCGTCCTCGCGGCCCTCGAGGTGCAGCTGGATGGCGTGCGCCGCGGCGACGCCGGCATCGTCGATCAGGCGGAAGACCGAGCCCGCCATCCGGCCCTGCAGCATCGCGTCGACCTCGTCGGGCGTGCCGCCGAAGCCGATCACCTGGACCTCGGGATTCATCGCCCCCACCGCCGGGGCTGCGCCCATGGCGTTGGCGGAGCAGAGCCCGACCAGCATGTCGAGATCGGGATGCGCCGCCATGATGCTCTCGGCCGCGTCGAAGGCGCGCTGCCGCTCGCAATGCGCAAAGGTCTCGTCGACCACATTGTAGTCGCCGCCCTCCAGCATGCCCATAATCCCGCCGAAGCGCTGATCGTCCATGTCACCCGGCAGGATGCGCAAAAACGCCAGGTTGCCCGAGCCACCGAGCCGCTCGTTCAGCCACTCGCCGGTGATCACCCCGCCGACCTCGTGGTCGAAAGCCGTATAGAGCAGGGTCTGGTCGTCCCAGTCGAGCCGGCGCGAGTGGTTCATGATGATCAGCGGAATACCCGCCTCGTGGATCTGGCGGATCGCCACCTGCTGCGCGTCGAGCTCGGTGGGGCCGAGCACGATGTAGTCGACACCGGACGCGATCATGCTCTCGACCTGCGCCAGTTGCTCGCCGTGTGCGTCGTGCCGCGAGGCCGACTGGAAGCTGACCTCGTGCGGAATGCCGGCCTCCTCCAGGCGGTTGCGCAGGGCCCAATAGTAGCGCCGCCAGCCGTCGGAGACGTCGAAGCTCGGGCTGGTGTTGCCGATCACGATCGGCCGGTCGAGCTCGACCGCGAGCGGCTCGGCCGGGTTGGCCACCGCCTCGGCGAAGGCCTGGTGCAGCTCGAGCGGCACGCCCTGCTCGGCCAGGATCTCGCCGACCAGGGCATCGACGTCGACTGCCAGGGCCTGGGGTGCGGCGAAGACGAGGCCGATGGCCGCCGTCGTCGCAAAGAGCAGATTTCTCGTCATCCACATCCTCCCTTGGTTGTTCGAACGCGGCGCCCGGCTAGAGCTCGTAGCGCTCGCGCAGCTGATTGAGGCTCACGGCGATCAGGATGATCACGCCGGTGGCCACGAGGCGCCAGAAGAAGTCGAGGCGCATCAAGATCATGGTGTTGGCGATCAGGGCCAGGATCAAGGCGCCGATCAGCGAGCCGTAGACGTTGCCGCGACCGCCGAAGAGCGCCGTGCCGCCGATGATGGTGGCCGCGATCACGTGGATCTCGTAGCCCGTCGCCATCGTGGCCTGCGCCGAATCCAGCCGGCCGACCAGGAGAATGGCGGAGAGCCCGCACATCGCGCCCAAAAAGCCGTACTGCTCGACCTTGAGCCGCCAGACCTTGATCCCGGCCATCTGCGCGGCCTCGCGATTGCCGCCGATGGCGATGCTGTAGCGGCCGAAATAGGTGCGGCTGTAGGCCCAGGCGGCGATCACCGTGACGACGGCCACGATGATCAGCGACATCGGCACCACGCCGAAGAGGCGGCCCGATCCGATGAAGCGGAACGCATCCGAAAAGCCGTACCAGATGTGCCCGGCCGAATGGACCAGCGCCAAGCCCCGATAGATCTCCATGAACGCCAGGGTGACGATGAAATCGGGGATCTTCAGCACGCTGATGACGATGCCGTTGATGGCGCCCAGCAGCACGCCCAGGGCCAGCGTCAGGATGATGATGACCGGCAGCGGCAGCACGTCGGCCTGCAGCATGCTCGCCATGATCACCCCGCAGAGCGCCACCTGCGAGCCGACCGAGAGATCGATGCCGCCGCCGGTGATGACGTAGGTCATGCCGACCACCAGCGGCACGTAGATCGCCGCCTGCAGCATCACGTTGGTGATGTTGGTGGTGGTCAGGAACGGCGGCAGCAAGAGCGCCGGCAGCGCCACTGCCAAGGCCAGGATCAGCCAGGGACCGGTGACGGCGAAGGCCTTGGCGACCTTCTCGATCCCCTGCAGCTCGACCTGCTGGCCGGTATCTTCGGCATTGACCGTCGATTGCACCCTCGCTCCTCCCCCGTCTTTCTAACGATGGCGCCGATCAGGCGGCACCCTTCATCACGTCGCGGCCCATGATCATCTCGACGATCGCGGTGTGCCCGGTGGTCTTCGGGTCGACGACGCCCATCACCCGCCCGCGCCAGAACACCGCCGCCCGGTCGGCGACGTCGACCACCTGGTCGATGTTGTGGCTGATCATGATGATCGCGAGGCCGTTGTCGCGCAGGTCGCGGACCAGCTGCAGGATGCGGTCGGACT
>SLRI01000074.1 GCA_007131045.1 Rhodospirillales bacterium | reverse complement strand
GCCTCGATCACGGCGCGCGCTGGATGATCCTCGAGCACGACAAGCCGGCCGACCCGCTGCGCTTTGTCCGCGAGAGCCGCGCCTATCTCCTCGCAACCGTCGCCTGACCCGGCCGAAGGAGGCACGATCATGCAACCGACCGGACTCGGCATCGTCGGCTGTGGTGTGGTCAGCGATGCCTATCTCACCGGTGCGGCACGCTCGGCCATCGTCGAGGTGGTGGCCGTCGCCGACATGCGGCCGGAGGTGGCGCTGGCCAAGGCCGAGAAATACGGCGTGGCGGCGCGCTCGGTCGAGGAGCTGCTCGCCGACCCCGCGATCGAGATCGTCGTCAACCTCACCGTGCCGCTCGCCCATGCCCTAGTCAGCCGGCGGGCGATCGAAGCGGGCAAGCACGTCTACTCGGAAAAGCCCCTGGGCGTGACCTATGCCGAGGGCAAGGCACTCGTCGATGCCGCGGCGGCCGCCGGGCTGCGAATCGGTGCGGCCCCCGACACCTTCTTCGGCGCCGCACACCAGGCCGTCCGCTACGCCATCGACGAGGGGCGGATCGGTCGCGTGGTCGCCGCTGCCGCCTGTTTCGCCACCCGCGGCATGGAAAGCTGGCACCCGAGCCCCGGCTTCTTCTTTCGCCAGGGCGGTGGCCCGCTGCTCGACATCGGCCCCTATCCGCTGACCCAGCTGGTCAACCTCATCGGTCCCGTCGAACGGGTCACCGCCATCGCGTCGCAGGGTTTCGCGACCCGCACGGTCACCAGCGCCCCCGATGCCGGCCAGGTGATCGAGGTCGAGATCGCGACCACCGTCAACGGCGCGCTCGGCTTCGCGAGCGGTGCCAACGTCGCCTTCACCACCAGCTGGGACATCTGGCGGCACACCCGCCTGCCGATCGAGATCTACGGCAGCGAGGGCACGATCCTCAACCCGGACCCCAACTTCTTCGGCGGCACGCCACGCCTCGCGATCGAAGGCGGCGACTGGCAGGACCTCGACACCAGCCGCCACCCCTTCGGCAAGCCGACCCGGCGAACCCATCTCGGCCTCGAGGTCGCCGACTACCGCATGGTCGGCGTGCTCGACATGGCCCGGGCGATCGCCACCGCCCGGCCGCACCGGGCCAGCGGCGAGCTGGCGCTGCACGTGCTGGAGATCATGGAGGCCCTGCAGCGCTCTTCCGACCAGGGCCGCCACATCACCCTCGAGACCACCTGCGAGCGCCCGGCCGCAGTGCCGCTCGGCCCGGACGAGACGGTTCTCGGCGCGGGCTAGCCCGGCCCGCCCCACACCACTCGGCCTCGACCATGCGGCAGCGGTTCGGCTATCTTGCGTCATCGGGTGGGCAGGGCTCGACCGGAGATGACGGGAAAGCACGGATCATGCAGCATATTCTGGTGGCGACGGACCTGTCGGAGCGGGCGGCCAAGGCCTTGCGCTGCGGCTTGCGCCTCGCCCTGCGGTTCGGCGCACGGTTGACCGTGCTGCACGTGGTCGATGCCGACCAGCCCCTGAACATCCGTGACGAAGCGCTGCACCGCAGCCGGGCCTGGCTCGAGCAGGAAATGGCCGCACGACCGGCTGACGGTGTCGAGGTCAGTGTCGAGGTCATCCCCGGCACGCCCGACGCCACGGTCATCGAAATCGCCGAGCGCGATGCGGCCGATCTCGTGGTCATGGGTGCGCATCGCCGCCACCTGTTGCGCGACGTCTTCGTCGGCACGACGATCGAGCGGGTGATCCGCGGCACGGCGCTGCCCGTCCTCCTGGTCAATCGCGAGCCGGAGGCCGCCTACGGCAAGGCGCTGGTCGCCGTGGACTTCTCCGACACCAGCGAGCGGGCACTCTCCGTTGCCGCCGGCCTCTCCTTCCTCGAAGCCGAGGAGGTCGTGCTGCTGCACGCCTTTCAGTCGGTCGACCGGGCGGTCCTCGCCGCCGGCGGCGCCGATCCGAAGCTGATCGAGGCGCACGCCATCAAGACCGCCGGCGAAGCCCTGGGCACGCTGCGCCGGATGGCCGACCGCCACGCCGCGACCGATGCGTCGGCCGTCACCCTGCGCACTTTGCTCGAGGAGGGTCCGGCAGTCGCGGTGATCGAGCGCGTGGTGTCACACGAGGCGATACCGCTCGTGGTCATGGGCAGCCGCGGCCATTCCGGCGTGCTGCGCTGGCTCCTCGGCAGCACTGCCGAGAGCTACCTCAGGACCACCACCACGGCCGACGTGCTGGTCGTCTCACCGGCGAGGGCGGCCGAGACGGACGAAGACGAGCCGCCGGCTCAGATGTAGCCTTCCTCGATCAGCGCCTGGGCGATCTGCACGGTGTTGAGCGCCGCACCCTTCCTGAGATTGTCGGAGACGACCCACATCGCCAGACCGTGCGGGACCGTCGTGTCCTGGCGGATGCGCGAGACGAAGGTGGCGTGATCGCCGACACAATCGATCTGGGTGGCGTACTCGTCGTCTTCGGGGCGATCGACCACCAGCACCCCGCTGAACTCGTGCAACGCCGCGCGCGCATCTTCCGGGTCGAGCGGCTCCTCGAATTCGACATTGAGTGCCAGGGCGTGGCCGACGAAGACCGGGACCCGCACGCAGGTGGCAGCGACCTCGATCGCCGGGTCCATGATCTTCTTGGTCTCGACCATCATCTTCCACTCCTCCTTGGTCGAGCCGTCCTCCATGAAGCTGTCGATCCGCGGGATGCAGTTGAAGGCGATCTGCTTGGTGAAGACCGAAGGCTGCTTCTTGTCGTTCATGTAGATCGCCTTGGTCTGCTCGAAGAGCTCGTCCATGGCCTCCTGGCCAGCACCACTGACCGACTGGTAGGTCGCGACCACCACCCGGCGAATCCGGGCGATGTCGTGCAACGGCTTCAAGGCCATCACCATCTGGATGGTCGAGCAGTTGGGATTGGCGATGATGTTCTTGGCGCGAAAGCCCTCGAGCGCCTCGGGATTGACCTCGGGCACGACCAGCGGCACCTCGGGGTCCATGCGGAACTGCGAGGTGTTGTCAACGACGATGCAGCCGGCCGCGGCCGCGCGCGGCGCATGCACGGCGGAGACCGCGGCGCCGGGCGAGAAGAGGGCGAGATCGACCCCCTCGAAGTCGAAGCTGGCGAGATCCTTGACCTTCAGCCGCTTGTCGTCGCCGTAGGAGACCTCCTTGCCGAGCGAGCGCTCGGAGGCCAAGGGGATCACCTCGTCCGCCGGAAAGCGCAGCTCCTCGAGGATGCTCAGAATTTCCTGGCCGACGGCACCCGTGGCACCGGCGACGGCAACGCGATAGCCCATTTCGGAGGCTCCTGAAGGTCAGTCGAGGGACGCATCGAGGGTGTCGAGCACGGCCTGGCCCATGGCCGCGGTCGAGACCTCGTTCATCCCGGCCTGCATGATGTCGGGTGTCCGGTAGCCCTTGTCGAGAACCTGGGCGATCGCGAGTTCGAGCCGATCCGCCTCTGCCGCCAGATCGAACGAGTAGCGCAGCGTCATCGCGAAGCTGAGCAGCATCGCCAAGGGATTGGCCTTGCCCTCGCCGGCGATGTCGGGGGCCGAGCCGTGCACCGGCTCGTAGAGCGCCTTGCGCCGCCCGGCCTGGTCGGGCGCCCCGAGCGAGGCCGAGGGCAGCATGCCGAGCGAGCCCGTCAGCATGGCGGCCGCGTCCGACAAGAGATCGCCGAACAAGTTGTCGGTCACGATCACGTCGAACTGCTTGGGCCGGCGGACCAGCTGCATCGCGCAATTGTCGGCGTACATGTGGGCGAGCTCGACGTCCTGGAACTGCTCCTCGTGCAGCTTCGTCACCTCCTCGCGCCAGAGCACGCCGGTGTGCATCACGTTGGCCTTCTCGACCGAGGTGACGTGATTGCGGCGCTTCTTGGCGAGCTCGAAGCCCACCGCCGCGATCCGCCGGATCTCCGGGGTCGTGTAGACCTGGGTGTCCACCGCCCGCTTCGTCCCATCGGGCAGCGTCTCGATGCCGCGCGGCTCGCCGAAATAGACCCCGCCGGTGAGCTCGCGCAGGATCAGGATGTCGAGACCCTCGACCAGCTCCTTCTTCAACGAGCTCGCCTCGGCCAGGGCCGGAAAGACCATGGCCGGCCTGAGATTGGCAAAGAGCTCGAGCTCCTTCCGGAGCTTCAAGAGACCCTGCTCGGGCTTGAGATGAAACGGGTTGGCGTCGTATTGCGGCCCGCCCACGGCACCGAAGACCACCGCATCCGCAGCCTTCGCGAGACCCAGCGTGCTCTCGGCCAGGGGCACCCCGTGCGCGTCGAGGGCTGACCCACCCACGAGATCACGCTCGCACTCGAAGCGCATGCCCTGGCGGTCGCCGAGCCAGCCGATCACCCGCTCGACCTCGCCCATCACCTCGGGGCCGATGCCGTCACCGGGCAAGAGCAGAAGATTGCCGACCTGATTCATCGAAACTACTCGTCTGGAAAGAAGGAGAAGGTCAGGCAGCCGTGCCCGAATGAAGCCAAGGCTGGCCGGTCTTCTGCTTCGCCTCGAAGCCGTCGATGGCCGCGGCCTTGACCATGGTCAGCCCGATATCGTCGAGCCCGTTCAAGAGACAATGCTTGCTGAACGCGTCCACCTCGAACTCGACGGGCTCGTTGCCGGTGGGCCTCGTGATCGTCTGGCTCTCGAGATCGACCGTGAACGGCCGCCCGTCCGCCGTCTCCGCCTCCTTCAGGAGAATCTCCACCATCTCCTTCGGCAGGACGATCGGCAGGATCCCGTTCTTGAAGCAGTTGTTGAAGAAGATGTCGGCGAACGAAGGGGCGATCACACAACGGATGCCGAAATCCAAGAGCGCCCAGGGCGCATGCTCACGGCTCGACCCGCAGCCGAAATTGTCCAGCGTGATCAGGATCTCGGCGTTGCGATAAGCCGGCTTGTTCAAGACGAAATCCGGCTGCTCCCGGCCCGCCTGGTCATAACGCATCTCGTCGAACAGGTTCACACCCAGGCCGGTCCGCTTGATCGTCTTGAGATACTGCTTGGGGATGATCATGTCGGTGTCGACATTGATCATCGGCAAAGGGGCGGCGATCCCCGTCAGGGTCTTGAAGGCTTGCATGGGCGGATTCCGTGGCACGTCGCTGTAGACGCCGTCATAGGCGACCGGGCTGCCATCGGCAAGAAGATGGCGCGGCGGCAGCCTTCCCTGCCGGCCCTCAGCGGCGAAGTGCGAGGGATCGCCATCTGCCTACTCGCGCCTGGCGTCACGCAGTTCGTCGCGCAGCAGCGCGATCTCCTGGCGGAGCGCGCGCAGCTCGGCCGCACCCGCCACCTCGCCGTCCGCGGCGTCGGCCTCCTGGCCGATGAAGAAAGTGGCGAGGCTGGCGGTGATGTAGCCGAAGACGGCGAGACCGTAGACCGCGAGCAGCAGGGTGAGCATCCGGCCCTCGGGCGATTCGGGCCAGAATCCGGAGCCGACCGTGGCGATCAGCATCGCCGTCCACCACAACGCGTCGCCGTAGCCGGTAAACCCGCCACCGACCTCGGTCGCCGGCTCGAAGGTCATCATCCCGGCGGCACCGAGGGCAATGACCAGCGCCGTCGTCAGCAGCACATAGCCGAGGCCGCGGCGGTCGAAGCTCCGGCGCAGCGCGTTGATGCTCCGATTGGCGGTGCCGACGATGCGCACCAGGCGCAGGCCTCGGGCCAGGCGCAAGAAGCGGAGCGCATTGAGAAAGCGGAGTGCCGGGGCCGCCAGCGCCACGACGGTGACGATATTGTTGCGCAAGAACCGCGGCTTGCGCGGTGCCAGGCTGAACCGCAGCACGAACTCGGCGATGAAGACGATCCAGATCGCCGTGCCCAGGAACTGAAATATGCCGGCCGTGGTCCAGACCAGCTCGACCAGCACCAGCAGCAGCCAGATCAGCGAAAGCACGATCATCGGCCCCTCGAGCCACGCCTCGAGCTGCCGCAGCGTCAGCCACCGCTCCCGCTCCGCCTCCGGCTCGTCCAACCCGTTCTCGTCACCTTCCCGCATTCGTCCCTCCCAAGCATCGGCACGTCGATCGGCTGCCAAAAGCTCGAAGTGGCAGGCTTGGTTGCCCAGTGGAAGGGAAGATGGCGCGGCGTTGACAGCGGTTGCCGCCCGATCCAGCATCGCTGGCGGCCGACTGCGGCCAGAGCCCGAGAAAAGGGTCATCGAGGAGACACGGCATGGACCGCTTCACCGGCGGTTGCCTGTGCGGCAACGTTCGATTCGTGGCAACGGGACGCCCCTACCGGGTCGGCATCTGCCATTGCCTCGACTGCCGCAAGCACCAGGGCGCCCTCTTCTATGCCGCCGCGGTGTTCCCCGAGACTGCGGTGACCATCGAGGGCGAGACGCGCGACTGGGCCGGACGGCACTTCTGCCCACGCTGCGGCTCCTCCGTCTTCGCCCGGAGCGGCGACGAAACCGAGGTCCACCTCGGATCCCTCGATGCCCCCGACCAACTGATGCCGAGCTACGAAAGCTGGACCATCCGCCGCGAATCCTGGCTACCGCCGTTCCCCCTCGAGCAACACCACGACCGCGATCGCGACACCACCGGCCGCTCCGAAGGCAAAGGGTAGGAGAAGGGCAGGCAGGATGATCCTCCCTGCACCCACCGGATTTATGGGCTTTGGCTGCTGGTCATGCGAGGCTGTCGAGGCGACGCATGCCGTGGACGATGCGGACGACCTCGATGACGTCGGGGCGGGATTCGCTTCCCAATCAAGCAGCCTCGATGCTAAGGCGTCCTTGGCGGCGGGTTCGGGGTTTGCGGATGGTGATCTCGACGTCGCGGCCGAGGCTGGTCAGGAGGCGGAGCAGGCGTTCGACCGAGTAGTCGCGGAAGTTGCCGCGCAGGAGGCGTGACACGTCGGGCTGGGAGATGCAGAGGAGTTCGGCGGCTTGGGCCTGGGTCAGGCGGCGTTCGCGGATGATCTGGTCGATCCGAGCGACGAGCTCGGCCTTCAGTAGGTGGGTTTCTGCGTCTGGTCGGCCTAGGTCGGCGAAGACGTTGCCGGAGCCTTGCTCGATGCTGGTTTCGTCTTGGGCGCTCATAGCTTCGCATCCTTTCCGTGGGCCGCGGCGTGGTGCTGTTCGGCCGCCTTCAGCCTTCGCCTTACGAGATCGATTTCGGCCTTCGGCGTGGCGATCCCGCGCTTCGACTTCTTCTGGAAGGCATGGAGCACGTACACCGCATCGCGGAACCTGACCGTATAGACCGCCCGATAGGTGTTCGTGTCGAAGTTCGATACGACTTCCAGCACGCCCGAACCAAGATTGGCCAGTGGCTTTGCATCGCGGTGCTTCGCCCCGATCTGGGCCTGGTAGAGCGCAAAGCCGATATGGTCCTGAACTTCCTCAGGAAATGCTTTCAAGACGTCCCTGCTCGACCCTACCCATTCCAGAGGCCGCACCGATCTACCGTCCATGAGGCATTATGCTGATTCCACCATAGCCTTGCAAGGTGGGCGTGCGAGCAAATCATTCGGCCCCAAAGGCCGGAGGGTGCAGGGAGGTCGGCCACCCCGCATTCTTCCCCAGCAGCCGCGGCCGCTTCCGGCTCAGGCTTGGTTCGCGATCTCGATCAGGTTGCCGTCCGGGTCTCTGAAGTAGACGGAAATCAGCGGTCCCGTCGCGCCGGTTCTGGGGACGGGGCCTTCGAGCGCCGGGTAGCCGAGGTCGGTCATGTGCCGGGCGACGTCGGCCACCGGGGTGTCGGTGAGGAAGCAGAGGTCGGCCGAGCCCGGGCTCGGATGGGTGGCCTTGGGCTCGAATTCGCGGCCCTTGTGGTGGATGTTGATCTTCTGGCGGCCGAAGGCGAGCGCTTCGCGGCCTTCACCGAAGGTGGTCCAGGTCATGCCGAGGCCGGTCTCGTAGAAGCGGCGGGTGGCTTCGGGGTCGGTGATGGTGATCACCAGGTGGTCGAGGGACTTGATCATCGTTCCTCCATCCGCCTGACGGCGTCCTCGTCCATGCCGAGGTGGTGGCCGATTTCGTGGGTGAGGACGTCGAAGACGACCTCGTCGAGCGGGCAGCCGCGCTCGGCCCATTCCATGATGATCGGCATGCGGAAGAGGAAGATCATCTCGGGCTCGGCGGGGGTCAGCGCCGAGTGGCGCTCGCCGATCGGGACCGCCTGGTAGAGCCCGGAGAGCTCGAGGGCGTCCTCGATCTCGAGCTCCTCGAGCAGCTCCTCGTGCGCCCAGTCGCGGACGACCACGGGCACCGGGCCCATCAGCTCGCGGATCTCGCCCGGCAGCTCCGCCAGGATCGCCTCGCCGATCCGCGCGATGTCGTCGAGAGAGGGGGCTGTCGCCGAATCGCTCGGCAAACGCTCGATGCTGCTCACGTGCTCCAACCCGAAAAAAGCCGGCAGGGGCGTGGGGAAGATCGTCTTCCCCACATCTACTCTACTATTCTACCTGCCCCCGTCCCCGTCCAGCCACTTGTACATCACCAGCGCGTCGACGAGCCCGTGTTTCGCGTGGCGGAAGGCCTTGGGCAGGGTGCCGACGCGGCTGAAGCCGAGATCGTCCCAGATCCTGATCGAGGCCTGGTTGGTGGTGACCACGAGGTTGAATTGCAGCGCCTGATAGCCGAGCTCGCGGGCGGCGCTCAGGCTGTGGATGCCCATCGCCCGGCCGACGCCCCGGCCCTGGGCTGCCGGACCCACCATGTAGCCGGCATTGGCGACGTGGCTGCCGAGCCCGGGCTTGTTGTCGGTGAGATAATAGGTGCCCACGACCACGCCCTCGAGCTCGGCGACGTAGACGGCGCGGTGATCGTCGATCCACCACTGCCTGGCCGCGGCCTCGCTGGTCTCGGGCGGTTGCGGGTAGGTCTCGCCGGCCTTCAGGATCGGGCCGATGATCGCCCAGCAGGCCGGCCAGTCGGCCGGCTGGAAGAGACGAATGTGGGGAGGATGATCCTCCCCACGCCCCACCGATACTTCGCGATGTCGCTCGTGACGAACACCGCCGCCGAGTCCCGAGGGGGCGTGGGGGAAATCATTTCCCCCACCTTGCTTGCCCATCACCCGAGCTTCTTGGTGACCTCGCCGATCGAGGCCTGCATCACCCGCTGGGCGGCGTCACCACCGAGCTTCTCGGTCAGGAGCCTGCGGGTGGTGGCGACGGTGAGGTCGGCGGCGCGGGCGCGGACATCGGCCAAGGCCCGGGCCTCCTCCTGGGCAATCCGCTCCTCGGCCTGCTGGGTGCGGCGCTCGACCAGATGGTCGAACTCGGTCTTGAGCCGGGCCTGCAGCCGCTCGGTCTCGGACTTGGCCCGAGCCTCGATATCGGCGGCGAGGCTCTCGCCCTCGTGCAGCTGACGGCGATGCCGGGCGAGAAGCTCCTTGGCCTCCTCGTGCAGCCGCTTGGCCTCGTCGAGCTCGTTCCTGATCGCCTGGCCGCGCTTGTC
>SLRI01000295.1 GCA_007131045.1 Rhodospirillales bacterium | reverse complement strand
GGACAGGCCTCGGGCGGCTCCGGCGAGTGATTGCGTCTGATCTTCAAGGCCAAGTCGGTCACCTCCAGTTACCAGACGGAAACTCGATTATCAGGTTTCCAGAAGAAAGCAAGTTTACCCGGACAACCAGTGAGCCCTAAATTCGCGCCGTCACGATCCCCCAACGACGGAACCTCCCATGCAGCTCTACTACAAGCCCGGTGCCTGCTCGCTCGCCGCGCACATCGCCCTCATCGAGGCAGGCGTGCCGTTCGATCTCGTCGCTGTCGACACGGACACGCAGCGGACCGGCCTGGGCGAGGACTACAGGGCCATCAACCCCAAGGGCTACGTCCCGACCCTTCGCCTCGCCGACGGCCGCACGCTGAGCGAAGGCGCCGCGGTCCTGCAGTTCATCGCCGACCGGCATCCCGAAGCCGGGCTGGCACCCCACGCCGGCAGCTTCGCCCGGGCCGAGCTGCAGGAGCACCTGAACTATATCGCATCGGAGGTGCACAAGGCGTTCAAGCCCTTCTTCGCCGGCCCGACCGTCGAGGGAGAGGCGCGCGAGGCCGCGGCGGCGCACGTCCTCGACCGGCTCGGCCACATGGAGGCCGTGCTCGCCGACGGGCGGCCCTATCTCGACGGCGAAACCTTCAGTGTGGCCGATGCCTATCTCTTCGTCGTCGCCGGCTGGGCCGGCCATGTCGGGATCAGCCTCGCCGACCTGCCCCGGCTCGAGCGCTTCCTCGCCCGTGTCGCCGAGCGTCAGAGCACCCGGGCGGCACAGCGCGCCGAAGGTCTGCTCACGTGAGCCCGACGCGCGAGACGACCACCCCCTTCGCCGCCGTCGCCCGGGTCATCGAGCTCTATTTCGACGGCCTCTACCACAGCGACACCGAGCGTCTGGCCCGGGTCTTCCACCCAAAGGCCGTCTACGCCTCGGCGAGCGACGGCACGCTGCTCTATCGGACGATGGCCGACTACTTCCCGGTGGTCGAGCGCCGCCCGTCGCCCGCCAGTCGGGGCGAAGCACGCCGGGATCGCATCCGCTCGATCGAGTTCGCCGGCCCCGTCACCGCCCGGGCCGCTGTCAATTGCGCGATCGGCGACACCTACTTCACCGATTTCTTGAGCCTCGTCTTCGTCGACGATCGCTGGCAGATCATCGCCAAGGTCTTTCACGGCGAGCAGCTCGCCGATGTCGGCAGCCGCTGAGAAGGGAGCGAACCCGTGCCCTACGTCAAGATCGAGATCACCCGCGAGGGCGCCACGCCCGACCAGAAGGCCCGGCTGATCGAAGGGGTCACCGACCTCCTGGCCCGGGAGCTGAACAAGAACCCGGCCACCACCGTCGTCGTGATCGACGAGGTCGACCTCGACAATTGGGGGATCGGCGGCCTGCCGGTGACGCAGTTCCGCCGACAGCTGCAGGCAACCCGGGATCGGCAGGCTGGCTGAGATGGAACCGGCCCGGTACCTGCGGACCCCGCTCACGGAACGCCTGGGACTCCGCCACCCGATCCTCTCCGCACCCATGGCCGGCGTCGCCGGCGGGGCGCTGGCCGCCGCGGTCAGCCGGGCCGGCGGGCTCGGGATCATCGGCGGCGGCTACGGCGACCGCACCTGGCTCGAGCGCGAGCTCGGGGCCGCGGGCGAGGTGCCGATCGGCATCGGCTTCATCACCTGGGCGCTGGCGCGCCGGCCCGAGCTCCTGGACCTCGCCCTCGATCATGGCCCGGTTGCGATCTTCCTCTCGTTCGGCGACTGCCGCCCGTTCGCCCGGAAGGTCAGGCACTCGAGCTCGCTCCTGATCCTTCAGGTGCAGACGCTGGAGCAGGCCCGAGCGGCGATCGACGAGGGGGCCGACATCGTCGTGGCCCAAGGGACCGAGGCCGGCGGCCACGGCGGCCGGCGGGCGACGCTGCCGCTGGTGCCGGCGGTCGTCGACCTGGCAGGCGCCGTTCCGGTGGTGGCGGCCGGCGGCATCGCCGATGGCCGGGGATTGGCGGCGGCCCTTGTGCTCGGGGCCGCGGGCGTGCTCTGCGGCACCGCTTTCTTCGCCAGCCGCGAGGCGCTGTCCCATCCGGCGGCCAAGCAGGCGGCCGTCCGGGCCACGGGCGATGCCACCCTGCGCAGCCGGGTCTTCGACATCGCCCGTGGGCTCGACTGGCCGGCCGAGTGGGATCTGCGCACCCTGCGCAACCGTTTCGCCGAACGGTGGGCCGCAGCACCGGACAGCCTCGCGGCGGCGGGCGAAGAGGTGCTTCGGGCCTATGCCGAGGCGGTCGCCGCCGGCGACGTCGGGACCGCCACTGTCATCGTCGGCGAGGCCGTCGACCTCGTCCGCCGGCAGGAGCCGGCGGCCGCGATCGTCGAGCGCCTGGTCAGCGAGGCAGCTGCACGGCTGGGCGATGCGCCGAGCCTGCTCGCACCGACTTCTCGCCGCGACCTATCGGTCGGTGTATAGCCGGGCTCGCATCGGCCCGAGCAAAAAGGACGACCCGCCATGGCAGCAGACCGGCCCCTTACGATCGGCATGATCGGCCACGGCATGATGGGGGTCTGGCACAGCGAGAACCTCGAAGGTCTCCCGGCCACCCCGCACACCATCGTCGGCCGGCGGGAGGAGCCGACCCGGGCCTTCGCCCAGCGCTTCGGCTATGCCAATGCCACCACCGACCTCAATGCGATGCTGGCCCATCCCGAAATCGACGCCGTCATCGTCGCCAGCCCGTCCGAAGCGCACCTGACGCACAGCCTGGCGGCGATCGCGGCCGAGAAGCACGTGCTGATCGAGATCCCGATCGCCATGGACCTCGCGGGCTCGAGGCGCATCGCCGAGGCGGCGGCCGGGACCGACAAGGTGGTCGCCGTCTGCCACCCCTGGCGCCACCGCCCGGAATGCGTCCAGCTGAAGGAGCGCCTCGATGAAGGTTTGGAACGGCTGGCACTGCTCGAGGGCCGCTTTCTCATCCACCGGCTGGAGAACGTCGGCGCGACGGGCTACCGGCGCAGCTGGACCGACAACATCCTCTGGCACCACGCCTGCCACCTGGTCGACCTCGCCTGCTGGCTGATGGGTCCCGAGCTCGAAATCACGGGCTGGCTCGGGCCCATCGATCCGCGGACCGGCACCGCCATGACCACACAGCTGACGCTCGCCCGCCCGGACGGCGCCTCTGCACAGATCCTGCTGAGCTACTACAGCCACCTGAAGCACAACGAGGCGACGGTCACCACCGACCGGGAGAGCTATCGCATCGACATCCCCGAGGCCCGGCTGACGACAAAGGCCGGCAGCACCGACATCGAGCCCGAGCAGACCGTCTGCCGCCACGCGCTCGAAGACTTCGTATCCGCCTGCCGAACCGGCCGCCGCCCGCGCGTCACGCCTTCGGACGTGCTGCCCGCCATGGCAGCGCTGCAGACCATCCAGAACGGTTGGGATGCCCGCTTCGGCGCGCAGAGCCTGCCGGGCCGGGCACTCGGGCAGCTCGGCTGAAGCACTCGGGCAGCTCGGCTGAAGCCCGGGGCGCCTCGATTAGCCGATGATGCCGGCGTCGCGCAGCCGCTGACGGGCCTCGGCATCGAGGTCGAGCAGGTTTTCGAGCACCTCGTCGGTGTGCTGGCCCAGATAGGGCGGCGGCTCTTCGTAGGCGACCGGCGTTTCGGAGAGCTTGATCGGGTTGCCGAGCAGCGGGACGGTGCCGCCCTCGGCGAGCGGGTGGGGCATGTCGATGCGCATCTGGCGATGCTTGACCTGCTCGTCCTCGAACACCTCGGCGATGTCGTTGACCGGGCCGCAGGGGACGCCGAGCGCGGTCAGGCCATCGACCCACTCGGCCTTGGTCTTGGTCGAGAAGACCGGGATCAGCCGGGCGTAGAGGGCGTCGCGATTGGCGATCCTGAGCGAATTGGTGGCAAAGCGGGCGTCGGCGGCGAGCTCCGGCAGCCCGGCGAAGCGGCAGAAGCGCTGGAACTGGGCGTCGTTGCCGGCGGCCAGCACCACCGGGCCGTCCCTGGTCTCGAACAGCTTGTAGGGGACGATGTTGGGGTGCTCGTTGCCGAGCCGCTCGGGCACCCGCCCGGAGAGCAGGTAGTTGGTGCCCTCGTTGGCGAGCCAGGCGACCTGGGTGTCGAGCAATGCCAGGTCGATATGCTGGCCCTGGCCGGTCCGCCGCTGGTGGTGCAGCGCGGCAAGAACGGCCGAGCTCGCATACATCCCGCACATGATGTCCGCGATGCCGACGCCGACCTTCATCGGCTCGCCGTCGGGTGCGCCGGTGATGCTCATGATGCCGCCGTAGCCCTGGGCCAGATAGTCGTAGCCGGCGCGATCCTTGTAGGGGCCGGTCTGGCCGAAGCCCGAGATCGAGCAATAGACGAGCTTCGGAAAATCGTCCTTCAGGCTGGCGTAGTCGAGGCCGTAGCGGGCGAGCCCGCCGGCCTTGAAGTTCTGCACCAGGACGTCGCAGCTGGCGAGCAGGTCGCGGACCAGCGCCTGGCCCTCGGGCAGGGCGATGTCGATCGCCACCGAGCGCTTGTTGCGGTTGACGGCGAGATAGTAGGCGCTCTCCTGGGTCGGCGCGCCGTCCTTGCCGGGAAGATAGGGCGGGCCCCATTTGCGCGTGTCGTCGCCGGCCCCGGGCTTCTCGATCTTGAGGATCTCGGCACCCAGATCGCCCAAGAGCTGGGTGCAGGTGGGGCCCGCGAGGATGCGGGTGAGGTCGAGGACCCGGATGTCCGAAAGCGCCCGTTGCATGGCTCACCTCTTGCCGTTCGCGCGTCGAGGTAGCCCGGCAAATGGGCCGCGGGCAAGCACGGCGTGCGGGCCGGACCCGCTCAGCCGCCGCCGAGGAGCACGCCGGCCGTGGCCCAGGCCGCCAGCAAGAGGACGGCGAGCGGGTCGGTACCGGGGCGGAGCGCCGGCCGCAGCCCCTGCCAGCCGAGCCGGACGAGGGCGGCGGCCAGCAGTGGCAGCGCCAGCAGCGGCGCCGTCCCCGCCACCTGGCGCAAGACCGGATCGTGCGCGTGCAGTGCGGCCCAGAGCGCCAGGACGAGGCAGAGAGAGCCGATCAGCACCAGCTCCGACCACGCGCGCCGGGCGGCGGCACCAGCGGCAGCCTCGAGCCGGGCGACCGGCGCTGCGGCAGGCGAATGGCAGCCTTGGCGGGCAACGGCCGCCGCACTGCCGATGGCTGCCGCCAGCGCCAGCCAGAAGCTGCTGCGCTCGAGGCCGAGTGCCACCAGCGCCAGGTCCAAGAGCAGCGTTGCACCGAGCGCGCCGAGCCCGATCGGGACCGGCCAGAGATGCTCGGGCACGAATGCCTCGGTGGTTCGCACCGAGAGGTAGAGGGCCAGGGCCAGAGCGGCGCCGAGGCCCACCCCGAGGCCGACCGCTGCCACGGCGAGCATGCCGACAGCCCAACCGAGTGCCGCGCCCGAAGTCGGCGCGGCAGACCGGCTCGATGCGGCCTCCACAGCGACAACCAGCGCGAACAGCCCGATCAGCAGCACGAGGTCGCGCGCAGCCGCCACGGCCGGCAGCAGCAGCATGGGCAAGAACAGCACGAGCTGCTCGTGCCGCAGGCCGCGCCTGAAGGAAAGGTGCCTGAAGGTGTGGCCGTGGAACGCTCGGCGAATGGCGCTGTTGGTGAGCATGGCGAAGCGTCCGGGCTGCTGCGGCGACGCCCGAGGCTCTTAACGAGGCGAGGTTAAGGCCCGGTTAAGGGCCGCGCGGAAAAGCCCGGGCCCGCCTTGACAGTCGGGGCCAAAACAGCAATTTGACGAATACGGACCGAGCTGGTCCTAGTTTCGCTCGTGGCAGGCCTGCCGGTGGCGGGGCGGACGATTTGGGGAAGAGGGTGATCAAGCTCAGCAAGCTCGCGGATTACGGCATCGTCATCATGACGCATCTGGCGCGGCCGGGCAGCGTGCAGGCGAGTGCGCAGGAGATTGCGCAGGCCACCCGGATTCCGCAGCCGATGGCGCAAAAGATCCTCAAGACCCTGGCGAGAGAGGGGCTTTTGCGCTCGCAGCGCGGCGTAAAGGGCGGCTACGAGTTGGCTCGGCCGGCCGGCTCGATCACCGTGGCCCAGATCATCGAGACGCTGGACGGCCCGATCGCGGTCACCGACTGCGTCGACGGGGCGGTCGGCGATTGCGTGATCGAATCGCTGTGTCCGGCGCGTACCAACTGGGCGCGCATCAACAGCGCGATCAGGGACGCCCTGGAGGACGTGACGCTGTCGGAGATGGCGAGCGCCATTCCGCCGGCTTTTCGGCGGCTCGATGACGAGCCCGGCGTGGCACGCTTCTGAGCAGCGGCTTGCCGGCGACGCGGCGGCAGCAGAACGAGATTTATCGAACGGAGCACTGAGGGTAATGGCAACGGCACTCGAGACAGTCCGGGACTACGCGGCGAAGGCCTACAAATACGGCTTTTCGACCGCTATCGAGTCGGACATGGCGCCCAAGGGGCTGAACGAGGACATCGTCCGACTGATCTCGGCGAAGAAGAACGAGCCCGAGTGGATGACCGAGTGGCGGCTGCAGGCCTATCGCCGCTGGCTCACCATGGAGGAGCCGAACTGGCAGAAGGTCGGCTACCCGCCGATCGACTACCAGGAAGTCTATTTCTACGCCGCACCCAAGGTCAGGGAGCGGCCCGAGAGCCTGGACGACATCGATCCCGAAATCCGCGAGACCTACAACAAGCTCGGCATCCCGATCAAGGAGCAGGAGATCCTCGCCGGTGTCGCTGTCGACTATGTATGGGACAGCGTTTCCGTCGCCACCACCTTTCGCGCCAAGCTCGAGGAATTGGGTATCATCTTCGGCTCGTTCTCGGACGCGCTGCAAAACCACCCGGAGCTGGTGAAGAAGTACCTGGGCACGGTGGTGCCGCAGGGCGACAACTACTTCGCCGCCTTGAACTCGGCGGTCTTCACCGACGGCAGCTTCGTCTACATCCCCAAAGGCGTGCGCTGCCCGATGGAGCTCTCGACGTATTTCCGCATCAACGAGATGAACACCGGCCAGTTCGAGCGGACGCTGATCATCGCCGAGGAGGGCTCTTACGTCTCCTACCTCGAGGGATGCACGGCGCCCCAGCGGGACGAGAACCAGCTGCATGCCGCGGTGGTCGAGCTGATCACCATGGACGATGCCGAGATCAAGTATTCGACCGTGCAGAACTGGTACCCGGGCGATGCCGAGGGCAAAGGCGGCATCTACAACTTCGTAACCAAGCGCGGTGCCTGCCGCGGCAAGCGCTCGAAGATCTCCTGGACCCAGGTCGAGACCGGCTCGGCGATCACCTGGAAATACCCGTCCTGCATCCTGCAGGGGGACGATTCGGTCGGCGAGTTCTACTCGGTCGCGGTCACCAACAATGCCCAGCAGGCCGACACCGGCACCAAGATGATCCACATCGGCAAGCGGACACGCTCGCGGATCGTCTCAAAGGGCATCTCGGCCGGCAAGGCGGACCAGACCTATCGCGGGCTGGTTCGGATGCTCAAGGGGGCCGAGGGTGCGAGGAACCACACCCAGTGCGATTCGATGCTGATCGGCGACAAGTGCGGCGCGCACACCGTGCCCTATATCGAGATCAAGAACCGGACGGCCAAGGCCGAGCACGAGGCCACCACCAGCAAGATCAGTGACGATCAGCTCTTCTACTGCCGCAGTCGCGGCATCTCGGAAGAGGACGCGGTGGCCCTCGTGGTCAACGGCTTCTGCCGCGAGGTGATGAACGAATTGCCGATGGAATTCGCGGTGGAGGCGCGAAAGCTGCTCGGCATTTCGCTCGAGGGCAGCGTCGGCTGAATTGGCCGGGCGAGCAACAACAACACGTGTGGTCGAGGATTTTCGAATGTTGACGATCAAGGATCTGGCAGTGTCCATCGAGGGCGTGGACACCCCGATCATCAAGGGCTTCTCGCTCGAGGTGAAGCCCGGCGAGGTGCACGCGATCATGGGGCCGAACGGCTCCGGCAAGAGCACGCTCGCCTATGTGCTCGCCGGCCGCGACGGCTACGAGATCACCGGCGGGTCGATCACCTTCGACGGCCAGGACCTGCTCGAGCTCGAGCCCGAGGAGCGGGCCGCGGCCGGCATTTTCCTCGCGATGCAGTACCCGGTCGAGATCCCGGGCGTGGCCAACAGCTACTTCCTCCGCCAGGCGCTCAACGCGCTGAAGAAAGCGCGCGGGGAGCCAGAGGTGAGTGCGGCCGACTTCATCAAGAGGCTGCGCGCCAAGGCCGAGGAGATCGGCATCCGCCAGGAGTTCTTCAAACGCGACGTCAACGCCGGGTTCTCCGGCGGCGAGAAGAAGCGCAACGAGATCCTGCAGCTGGCCATGCTCGAGCCCAAGCTCTGCATCCTCGACGAGACCGACAGTGGCCTCGACATCGATGCGCTCAGGACCGTCTCGGACGGGGTCAATGCGATGCGCAGCCCCGATAGGGCAATGATCGTGATCACCCACTACCAGCGCCTGCTCGACTACATCGTGCCCGACCACGTCCACGTCATGGCCGACGGCGTCATCCGCAAGTCCGGCGGCAAGGAGCTCGCCTTCGAGCTGGAGAAGCAGGGCTACGAGGGCCTGCTCGGCCCGGTGGCCCGAGGCGCGGAGGCCTGAGATGACGGCGATCGCCCGCAAACCCGCCTCGAGGCACACCCCACCGGTGCCGTCCTTCGCCGAGCTCTTCGAGCGCGAGAGCCGGCGCCTGCCGGGCAGCGACGTCGGCATGCTCGAGGCCTGGCGGCAGCGGCACTTCGCCCGGTTCAACGCGACCGGCCTGCCGACGCCGCGGGTCGAGCACTGGAAGTACACGAACATCGGCAAGGTGGCCAACGTCGCCATGGCGCTGGCGTCGCGGCCGGAGGTCAAGCTCGACGACGTCCAGCGCTACTTCGCCGGCGGCCCCCTCGCCCGGCGGCTGATCTTCGTCAACGGCCATCTCGCGAGCGAACTCAGCCATGTCGGCGGCCTGCCCGAGGGCGTGGTGATCAAGAGCCTCGAAACAATGCTGCGCGAGGCGCCCGAGCGGGTGTTGGCGACGCTCGGCGATGACCGCGCGGTCGATGCCACCGGTCCGCACAGCTTCGCCGATCTCAACGCCGCCTTCATGCAGTCCGGCGCCTGGATCGAGGTCGCGGACGAGGTGGTCCTCGAGCGCCCGATCCAGCTGCTCTTTCTGACCGTCGGCGAGGCCAGTGCCGTGATGACCCATCCGCGTATCGTGGTGCAGCTCGGCCGCGGCGCAAGGGCGCATCTGATCGAGAGCCACGTGGGCGTGCGTGACGGCCATTGCCTGACCAACCTGGTCGCCGACTACACCATCGGTGCGGAGGCCAAGCTCGTCCACGATCGCCTGCAGCTCGGAGCCGCGGGAACGACGTTCGTCGGGCTCAGCCGGATTC
>SLRI01000056.1 GCA_007131045.1 Rhodospirillales bacterium | reverse complement strand
GCCGCCGCCATCCAGCGCCCCGACGCCTCGTCCTCGAAGCGCCCGCCGGCATCCGTCGAGAACTGGCCGAAGCTGCCGGCGAGTCCGCCCAGAAGCCGGCCGTCGGCAATGATTCCGCCGCCGACCCCGGTGGAGACCGTGAGGAACACCATGTCGCGAAGCCCGCGTCCGGCGCCCGCGACGTGCTCGCCCAGGGCTGCGGCCTGCGCATCGTTGACGCTGTGCACCGATAGGCCGAGCAGCGCCTCGAGCCGGGCATCGAGCGGAAAACCGCCGGGGATGGCGAGCGTGCGCGGGTTGAGTGCGCGCCACTCGCCGTCGCGCACCATCCCGGTCACCGCCACGCCGACCGCCCGATAGCGCTCGGCCCAGGGCGCGGCGAGTGCCAGGGCCCGCTCCAAGAGCACGTCCATGCCGTCTGCGAGGTCGGACGCGATCACCGCGCGCTCGACCACCCGATGCTGCTCGACCAGCGCCGCCAGCACCTTGGTTCCGCCGATATCGAAGGCCAGCGCCGTCATGCCGTCGGCACCGCCGCAGCCGTATCGGCCATCGCCTCGACGAACCACTGCGTGACGTGCTCCGGCCGGGTGATCGCCGAGCCCACCACCACCGCCCGCGCCCCGAACTTCAAAGCCATCGCCGCCTCGTTCGGCGTTCGGATCCGGCCCTCGGCCACGACCCAGCCACCCAGCCGCGCCATCCCGGCCACTAGGCCCAGATCCGGGGTCCGGGGCTCGGGCCCGCCGGTGTAGCCCGAGAGCGTGGAGCCCAGAATGTCGGCGCCCGCGGCGAGTGCCGCCTCGGCGTCCGCGAGGCTAGCGCAATCCGCCATGGCGATGCCGCCGCCGGCGCGGATCGCCGCCACCAGTTCGCCGACCGGCACCGGCCGCGGCCGCAGCGTCGCATCGAAGGCGACGATATCGGCGCCCGCCGCCAGCAGATCCCGCACGTCCTGCAGCCAGGGCGTGATCCTGACCGGGCTTTCCTCAAGGTCCCGCTTGACGAGACCGATGATCGGCACGGCCGTGGCGGCGCGGACGGCAGTCACATACGCCGCACTCTCGATCCGCAGCCCCACCGCACCGCCATCGAAGGCGGCAAGCGCAATTGCACGAACGATCTCGGCCCGATCCATCGGCCCGCCCGGCACGGGTTGGCAGGAGACGATCAGCCCCCGCTCCAGCCGCCCCAAGACCCCGCCGATCGCCATTTCCTGCCGTCCCTCGAACACCGAAGCATCGTGCCCGGTTTCATACCAGCTTGCAACCAGTTGCGACTGGTATCACCGGGTCAGCTCGACCACGAAGTCGTAGACGTCGCCGCGGTAGCGGCTCTGGCTCACCTCGACGATGCGCCCGTCGGCGAGAAAGCAGCGCCGCTGGATCGCCAGAATGGGTGTGCCCGCCGGGCAGTCGAGCGCTGCCTGATCGGCCGCCGTCGCCGCCGCCGCACGGAGCCGCTGCAATGCGCGGACCGGATGCGCGCCGCGAGCGGCCAGTGCGGCGTAGAGCGAACCGTCGATCGCCTCGGCGGTCTCGAGAAACGCCGCCGGCACGGTCGAGAGCTCTCGGGCCAGCGGCCGCCCGTCCGCCGTCCGCACCCGCTCGAGGCGCCAGACCAGGGTCGCCGCCGACACCCCGAGCGCCATCATCTCGTCCGGCGAGGGCCGCAGCAGGGCCTTGTCGATCCAGTGATAGCCGGGCTCCAGGCCGCGCGAACGCATGTCCTCCGAAAAGCTCGTGAGCCCGAAGAGCGCCTTCTCGACGCGCGCCGCCACCGCCGTCTTGGCGCCCTGCCGGCGATCGAGCAGCCCTTCGGCCGCCAGCCCGTCCAACGCCTTGCGCAGGGTCACCCGACTGACGCCGAGTGCCTCGGCGAACCCCCGCTCGCCCGGCAACACCACCCCGTGCCGCAACCGTCCGGCCAGGATTTCGGCCTCCAGAACCCCCATCAGCCGACGATAGAGCGGCACGCCGGAGGCCGTCTCCGACAGCCGCAGCAAAAGCCGTTCGACCAGCTCGTCCTCGCCCAACGCATCACCCTCCGAGGGTCCGGCGCGACCATAGGTGGCAGCAGCGCTGGTGGCAAACTGGTATGGCTCCCGGGGGGCGTGCCATCCCGCGCGCGGTCTGGTAGGCTGCTCACGCCAAGAGGGACGGCGACGGCGTCCTGGTCTGGCTGTTTCAGGAGAGCGTCGTTGCGGGGCACATGGGTCAGCGCCGGGGTGACGGGAGCCTCTTTCGGGCTGACGCCGTGCTGACCCCGAGCCCGAGCTTCGCAGCTCTGCGAGCGGCCTTCGCGTGGCAGCTGCCCGAACGCTACAACATCGGCGTCGACGCTTGTGACAAGTGGGCGCAGGCCGACCCGTCGCGGCTGGCGATCATCGACGTCGCCGCCGACGGACGTGCCCGGCATCACGACTTCGCCGCACTGCGAGCGGCCTCCAACCGGCTCGCCAATGTCCTAGCCCTGCACGGTATCGGGCGACCCGGTGCGGCTGCGACCGGCGATCGCGTCGGCGTCCTCCTGGCGCAGCGGTTCGAGACGGCGGCGGCGCATCTCGGTATCCTGAAGGCAGGCGCCGTCTCGCTGCCACTCTTCACGCTGTTCGGCCCCGATGCGCTGCGCCACCGGCTGGTCGATTCCGGGGCTCGGGCAGTCGTGACGGACACCGCCGGGGCGACGGCGATCGCCGGCATTCGATCCGACCTGCCGGCGCTCGAACTGGTGCTGAGCATCGGCGGCGCCGTCCCGGGGGCCCTGGACTTCGACGCCGCCTGCGCTGCCGCCTCGCCCGAATTCACACCGGCGGACACTCACCCGGACGACCCGGCGATCCTGATCTACACCTCGGGCACGACCGGCAAGCCCAAGGGCGCGCTGCACGGCCATCGCGTCCTGCTCGGCCATCTGCCGGGCGTCGAGGTGAGCCACGACTTCCTGCCGCACCCGGGCGATCGCTTTTGGACGCCCGCCGACTGGGCCTGGATCGGCGGCCTGCTCGACGTGCTGCTGCCGGCGCTGCATCACGGCATCCCGGTGGTCGCGCGCCGCTTCGAGAAATTCACCGCCGAAGGCGCCTTCGCGCTCATGCGCGAACAGGGCGTGCGCAACGTCTTTTTGCCGCCGACAGCGCTCAAGATGATGCGCCGCGCACCGCCCGAACTCGCCCACGGCCTCTCGCTCCGCTCGGTCGCATCGGGGGGCGAGCCGCTCGGCGAGGCGCTCCTGGCGTGGGGCCGGGACGTGCTCGGCGTGACGATCAACGAGTTTTACGGCCAGACCGAGTGCAACATGATCGTGTCCGCCTGTGGTGCTGTCGAGCCGCCGGTGCCGGGGACCATGGGCCGACCGGTTCCCGGCCACGAGGTGGCGGTCCTCGATGCCACGAGCGGAACCCGCCGGCCGGCGGGCGTCGACGGCGAGATCGCCGTGCGGGCACCCGATCCCGTGATGTTCCTCGGCTACTGGCGCGCACCCGAGGCCACTCTCGCCAAGTTCGTCGACGGGCCGGACGGACGCTGGATGCTGACCGGCGATCGGGGCGTGGAGGACGACAGTGGCCGGCTGCGCTTCATCGCCCGGGGCGATGACGTGATCACCTCCGGCGGCTACCGGATCGGCCCGGCCGAGGTCGAGGATTGTCTCTTGGGCCATCCCGCGGTGCGGCTGGCCGGCGTCGTGGGCAAGCCCGACCCGCTGCGCGGCACGGTGGTCGCGGCCTATGTCCAGCTGCACGAGGGCTCGGCGCCATCGCCGTCGCTCGCCGACGAGATCGCGCTCCATGTAAAGACGCGCCTCGCCGCGAATCAGTACCCGCGCGTCGTCCGCTTCGTCGAGGACATGCCGATGACGGTGACCGGCAAGATCATCCGCGCACACCTGCGCCAACTGGCCGAAGCGGAAGCCGCGGCGGAAGAGCGGGAGAAGCCGTAGAGCAAGCTGGGCAGAGTCGGGTTGAACCACCGCGCCTCGGGACACGATCGCGGGGCCGATTGATGCCTATTGGGATACGCATCCGCGCCGACGCATGCCAGCCATGCGCCGACTGGTTGCATAATCCTTGCATTTCGACGACCGCTCTGCACATAAGTCTCTACCGATTTCCGGTCCTGTGGCTCCAGCCGCGTGAAGGGTGCATCTCGCCATCGGCGAGGAACCGGCGCCTTATCTGTTGAGCCCCCTGATACTTCTCCCTCGGCCGCCCAGATACGCGGGGCGCCGCTTCGCAATCCTGGCCCTTGCTATTTCGCCCTCGTCGGGTGCTGCGCGCGGCCGTCCTTGAAGGTACTCTCTTGACCACATTCGCTGATTTCGGCCTCGCCGAAACCCTACTCCGTGCCCTCGCGAGCGAAGGCTACACCACCCCCACCCCCATTCAGACCAAAGCCGTCGCCCCCGTGATGGAGGGCCGTGACCTCTTGGGCATCGCCCAGACCGGCACCGGCAAGACCGCGGCCTTCGCCCTGCCGATCCTGCATCGCCTGTTCGTGACCAACAAGCAGCCGCTCCAGCCGAAATCGGCAAGGGCGCTGATCCTCGCCCCCACCCGCGAGCTCGCAGCGCAGATCGCCGCTTCCTTCGAGACCTACGGCCGCAATCTCCGACCGTCGGTCACCGTGATCGTCGGCGGCGTCAAGCACAACCCGCAGGTCCGCGCCCTGGCGCGTGGTGTCGATGTCCTCGTCGCCACGCCGGGCCGTCTGCTCGACCACCTCCAGGGTGGCACCCTCCGGCTCGACCGGACCGAGATCGTCGTCCTCGACGAGGCCGACCACATGCTCGATCTGGGCTTTCTCGTGCCCATCCGCCGCATCCTGGCCAAATTGCCGAAGAGCCGGCAGACGCTCTTCTTCTCGGCCACCATGCCGAAGGATATCGGGGCGCTCGCCCGCGACATGCTGACCGACCCGGTCGAAGTCAGCGTGGCCCCTGTCGCCACCACGGTCGAGCGGGTCGACCAGTCGGTCTACCTGGTCGATGCGGCCGACAAACGCGGCCTTCTGGTCGAGCTCTTGGGCGGTGCCGGCTTCGACCGGACGCTGGTCTTCACCCGGACCAAGCACGGCGCCGACAAGGTGACCCGGCATCTCGAGACCGCCGGCATCTCGGCGGCCGCGATCCACGGCAACAAGTCGCAGCCGCAGCGCGAGCGGGCGCTCGCCGCCTTCAAGGCCGGTCGGACCCGGGTCCTGGTCGCGACCGACATCGCGGCCCGCGGCATCGACGTCGACGCCGTCAGCCACGTCGTCAATTTCGAGCTGCCGGATGTCCCCGAGGCCTACGTCCACCGCATCGGCCGTACCGCCCGCGCCGGTGCAGAAGGCATCGCCATCGCCTTCTGCAGCGCCGACGAGCGCCGGGCGCTGCGCGATATCGAGCGGCTGACGCGGCAGACCCTGGCGGTGGTCGACCGCAGGCGCCCCGGCAGCCCCGAAGCGGTTTCGCCGCGCGAAGACCGGCAGCCCAGCCGACGTCCCAATCGGCCGCAAGGCCCCCGCCCGCAGGGTGATCGCCCGAAAGGCGCCCGCCCGCAGGACGGCAGGCCAGGACAGCAACAGCGCCGTCGTCCGGCACGCAACGCCGCCTGAGCCCGCGCTGTAGCGGCCCCGCTGATGCAAAAGCGCCCGGCTTCGGCCGGGCGTTTCGCGTTTTGGCCAACCGTCTTGACGCTCGGCGGTAGCCGGGCGCATCAGGCTTTCACGAAGCTGTCATCAACGAGAAGCTATTCGGATATCGCCGCTTGAGCCCTGTCGTCTTCACCGTGGTGCTGCTGGCGGCGGTCCTCCATGCGAGCTGGAACGCGCTGATCAAGGCCGGCGGCGACCCTTACCTCCGGCTCGCCATCGTCAACCTGACCCAGAGCGTGGTCGCCCTGCCGCTGCTGTTCGTCGTCGGCCTGCCGGCGGCCGAGGCTTGGCCCTGGCTCATCGGCTCGGTCGTCACGCACCTCGTCTACTACTTCTTCCTCGCCGCCGGCTACCGGATCGGCGACCTCAGCCACGTCTACCCCATCGCCCGCGGCATCGCCCCGCCACTCGTCGCACTCGGCGCCCTGCTGATCGCCGGCGAGGTCCTGAGCCTCACCGGCACCGCCGCCATCCTGCTGGTCTGCCTCGGCATCTGGATCGTCGCCGGGAGGGGCCCGACCAGCCGCCGCCCCCTGCTCCTGGCGCTCGGCACCGGCTTTTCGATCGCCGCCTATACGGTCTGCGACGGCATCGGTGCCCGGGCCTCGGACAATGTGCTCGCCTATATCGCCTGGCTCTTCTTCCTCGACGGCTGGCCCTTCGCGCTTTGGGTAGCGCTGCGCCGCCGCGGGGCGCTGATCGTGGCGATCCCTCGGGCCTGGAAGCCGGCAGTGGGCGGTGGGCTGATGTCGCTCGTCGCCTACGGCATGGTCATCTGGGCGATGAGTGTCGCACCGCTGGCCTATGTCTCGGCACTGCGCGAGACCAGCGTGCTGCTGGCTGCCGCCATCGGCACGCTGTTGATGGGCGAGCCCTTCGGCCGCCGGCGTCTCTTCGCTGCCGTCATCGTCTGCATCGGAGTGGCCATCCTGCAGTTCAGCCGGGCGTGAAGAGCGGGTGCAAGACCAGCGCCTCGGCCTCTTCCGGCAGCGTCACCCGGTCGCCCTCGATGAGGAGATCACCACGCGCAAGAAGATCGAGCGCCAGGGGATAGCAGCGGTGCTCGACCTCGAGCACCCGGGCGGCGAGGCGATCCGCGTCGTCCCCGGCCAGCACCGGCACGACACCCTGCACCAGGATCGGCCCGTCATCGAGGGTCGGGCGCACCAGATGCACCGTGCAACCGTGCACCCGGCAACCGGCCTCGAGCGCCCGGGCGTGGGTATGAAGGCCCGGAAAGGCCGGCAAGAGCGAGGGGTGGATGTTCAAGAGCCGGTCCCGCCATCCCTCGACGAAGCCAGGGGTCAAAAGGCGCATGAAGCCGGCGAGGCAAACGAGCTCGATCCTGGCATCGCGCAAGGTCCTGTCGAGTTCGGCCTCGAACGCCTCGCGGCTCGCGAAATCCCGATGATCGAGCACGGCGGCAGCGATGCCGTGCCGCCTTGCCCGCTCGAGGCCGAAGGCATCCGCACGGTTGCTGACGACGAGTGCGATCTCGGCAGCGCACTGCGCGCTGTCGCAAGCGTCGATCAGGGCCTGAAGATTGCTGCCACCGCCCGAGATCAGGACGGCGGTGCGGCGGCCGGCCATGCCGTCTCCACGCCGTCGAGCACGACCGTGGCCGGCCCGGGCTCGCCGGCCTCGACGACACCCACGAGCATCGCCGTCTCGCCCTTGCCGCGCAGGATCTCGACCAACGCATCGGCCACTTTCGGCTCGACGAAGAGCAGCATGCCGAGCCCGCAATTGAAAGTCCGCGCCAACGTCGAAGGGTCGAGCCCGCCCGTCTCGGCGAGCCAGCGCATCACCGGCGGCAGGCTCCACGTGGTCAGATCGAGGCGCACCCTGAGCCCGTCCGGCACCGCCCGTGGCGGATTTTCGACGAGCCCGCCGCCGGTGATGTGCGCCAAGGCCTTGACCCCGCCATGGCGGATCGCGGCCCGGCAGCTGCGCACATAAATCCGGGTCGGCTGCAAGAGCACCGCGCCGAGGTCGCGGGTCGGATCGAACGGCGCAGGGGCGTCGAGTTCGACCCGGGCCTCCGCGATGATCCGCCGAACGAGCGAATAGCCGTTGCTGTGCAAGCCGGAGGACGCGACGCCGATGATCCGATGCCCGGCCTCGACCCGTTTGGGCAACAACTCCGCACGCTCGACGGCACCGACCGCAAAGCCTGCGAGGTCGAAGCGCCCCGGCGCATAGACCCCGGGCATCTCCGCCGTCTCGCCGCCGATCAGGGCGCAATTGGCGAGCGTGCAGCCCTTGGCGATGCCGGTGACGAGGGCCGTCGCCGCCTCCAGCTCCAGCTTGCCAGTCGCGAGATAATCGAGAAAGAAGAGCGGCTCGGCCCCCTGCACGACGAGGTCGTTGACACACATGGCGACGAGATCGATGCCGAGTGTGTCGTGCCGACCCATCGCCTCGGCCAAGAGCAGCTTGGTGCCGACACCATCGGTGGCTGCCACCAGCAGCGGATCGGTGAAATCCTCGGCGGCGAGATCGAAGACGGCACCGAAACCGCCGAGCCCGCCCATGCTGCCCGGCCGCGCCGTCGCCATCGCCAAAGGCCCGATGCGGTGCACGAGCGCGTTGCCCGCGGCAATATCGACGCCGGCCTCGGCGTAAGCGTCGGCGCCACGTTCCTCTTTTGTCACTAAGCGGCCTCTTGTGTCACAAGGGGGATGCGCCTTATCTCTGCGGTTGAACGATGATGCAGGCGTCGCTGGCTACGGCGCGGCAATCTAGGAGAGAACATGGCTGTTGCAAAGCGCGCCCTCGCCGCCGTGCTGGTGGTCGTCGCCCTGGCCCTGACCAGCGGGGCGGCCCTCGCCGAGGCGTTCACCGTGCGCGACATCCAGGTCGACGTCGAGGCCGACAATGCCGTGCTCGCCCGCGAGATGGCGATCGAGGAGGCGCAGCGCGACGGGCTCCGCCGACTGCTCCAGCGGCTCACCGTGCCGGAATATTTCGACCAACTCCCGGCCGCCGATCAGCAGGCGCTGACCCGGCTCGTCACCGCCTACGAGGTCGAGGAGGAGAGCACCTCCGCCACCCGCTATGTCGGCCGGCTCTCGGTCAGCTACGACGAAGCGGCCGTGCAGAGCCTCTTGCAGGGCACCGGGGTGCCGATCGTTCTCGACACGCCGCCCGCGCTCTTGGTCGTCCCGGCCCTCGACGAGGCGGACGGCCTCGCCGTCTTCACCGGCCCCGAAGGCTGGCGCGAGGCCTGGTCGACCGAGGCCGGCCGCAACACGCTGCTCGACATCCGCCTTCCGGTCGGCGATCTGGTCGACCTGCGCACGCTGAGCGCCCAGGCCCTGGAGAACGAGCCGGACAATGCGCTGGCACTGGCCGCCGAGCGCTACGGGGCGGAAGCCGCCATCCTCCTGGTCGCCCGCGCCGACGATCCTGCGAGCCCGACCCGCGTCACCGTCAGCGAGCGTGGCAACCACGCTTGGCGCACCGACTTCGCCGGCGACAGCTTGGCCATGGACGGCGATGCAGCCGCTGTCTGGCAGGCGGCCGTCCGCCGCACCCAGGCCGCTCTCGAGCGCGAATGGAAAGCCGCCAATCTCGTCGCCATGGACCGGCTCGCCCGGCTGCCGGTAGCGGTATCCTTGAGCTCGCTCGATGAATGGGCGGATATCCGTCGGCGGCTCGATCAGATCGGCGCCATCCGCGGCATCGACGTCGAGGCCTTCTCGCAGCAGGAAGCCGAGCTCGTCTTCAATCACATCGGAAATGTCGGCCAGCTGCAACGCGCCCTCGAGGCGCGCGGACTGAACTTGTCGGAGGGAGCCCGAACATGGCGGCTGCAGCGCACGGCTGGCCAGCCCGCGGGTTGAACCGGGGGCGTCGGGTGCTCGCGGCACTGGCAAGATTCCTCCACCGCAACTTGGCCAATCTCGTCACCCTTTCGCGGCTGGTGGCCGTCCTGCCGATCTGGCTC
>SLRI01000089.1 GCA_007131045.1 Rhodospirillales bacterium | reverse complement strand
GCCTTCGCCGAATGCCGGGCGGGCCCGGCCGGGACGGTGCTCCCCGCACTGGTCGAGGAGCTCTTGGCGGCCGTGCGGTGAGCGAGGCGCTCGAGCTGACCCGCCAGCTGCTCCGGCTCCCGACCGTCAATCCGCCGGGCGACGAGGGCTCGTGCATCGAGCCTCTGGCGGCCAGGCTCGAGGCCGCGGGTTTCGCCTGCCGGCGCTTCGATCTGGCTCCCGGCCGGCCGAACCTGGTCGCCCGCTTCGGCGATCCGCGACGCCCGGCGCTGGCGTTCACCGGTCATCTCGACACCGTGCCCCTGGGCGAGGCGCCCTGGATCCGCGACCCGTTCGCGGGCGAGGTCGCGGACGGGCGGGTCCATGGCCGGGGGTCCAGCGACATGAAGAGCGGGGTCGCGGCGATCGTCACGGCCGCCTGCCGGCATGCCGCGGCCGGTGGCTCGACCCCGATCGAGATCGTCTTGACCGCGGCCGAGGAGACGGGTCTCGAAGGGGCGCGGCAGCTCGCCGGCATCCCGCAGAGCCTCGGCCGCGCGGCGGCGCTGGTGGTCGCCGAGCCGACCGGCAACCTGCCGGCCTTCGGCAATCGCGGCACGGTCTGGCTGGAGTTCACCTTCGAGGGCAAGAGCGCGCATGCCTCGGCCCCCGAGCAGGGCGTCAACGCGCTGCTCGGGGCGGCCGAGGCGGCGTTGCGGCTGGCGGCTTTCGACGGTGGCGGGGTGCGCCATCCGGTGCTCGGCCGGCCGAGCCTGACGGTCTCGCGCATGGCGGCCGGCAGCAACTTCAACTCGGTGCCGGACCGGGCGGTGCTCGGGCTCGATCTGCGCCCGCTGCCCGATGCCGATCTCGACGCGCTCATCGGCGAGCTGGCAGCACTGGCCGGCCCCGCGGCCCGGTTGCGCGAGGTGGTGCGCTGTCCCGGGCTCTGGACCGATCCCGCCGAGCCGTGGCTCGCCGCTGCCCTCGAGGTCGTGGCCGAGGCCACCGGCACGGCGGCCCGGCAGGAGACCGTGCCGTTCAACACCGATGCGGCCTTCCTCACCCCCGCCTATGGCGGCGTGCCGACCCTGATCCTCGGTCCCGGCGAGCTGGCCCAGGCGCACCAGACGGACGAGTGGTGCGAGGTGGCCAAAATCGACGAAGCGGTCGAGATCTACCTCGGGTTGATGCGGCGGTTCAGGTGATGTGGGCCCCGCGGGTTTCGACATAGACCGCGTAGAGCGAGGTGCTCGCGGCCATGAAGAGACGGTTCCGCTTCGACCCGCCGAAGCTGATATTGGCGCAGATCTCGGGCAGGCGGATCTGGCCGATGCGATCGCCGTCCGGAGCGAAGATGTGCACGCCGTCATAGCCGTCGCCGACCCAGCCCATGCCGGCCCAGAGATTGCCGTCCTCGTCGACGCGCAGCCCGTCGGCGAAGCCGGACTGGCCGTCGAGTTCGGTGGTGGTGAAGACGCGGGGATTGGTCAGGCTGTCGCCATCGAGATCGTAGACCCAGATCTGCGAGGTCGCGTCCGGATAGTGGGAGGCACCGGTGTCGGCGACGTAGACCTTGGTGTAGTCGTGGCTGAAGCACATGCCGTTGGGCTTGAAGGGTTCGTCGGCGACCTTCTTGATCGCCCCGGTCTGCGCGTCGATCCGGTAGATCGCTTCCTTGATGAAGGGCTGCGGGCTGTCGGCCGCCTCCGGCACGCGCCTGCCCTCGTAGTCCATCAGCGCTCCGTAGCCGGGGTCGGTGAACCAGATCGAGCCGTCGTCGGGATGGACCATGCCGTCATTGGGCGCATTCAGGCCGCGGCCCTCCTCGTCGACGTCGGCGAGCACGGTGACGCTGCCGTCGTGCTCGTAGCGGATGACCTCGCGCGGGTAGTGGCAAAACGCGATCTGCCGACCCTGGAAGTCGAAAGTGTTGCCGTTGCTGTGCCGGGAGGGCGAGCGGAAGCGGCGGCCGACATGGCCGTCCTCCTCGAGCCAGCGCAGCTGCTCGTTGTTCGGGATGTCCGACCAGACGAGGTAGCGGCCGACGGCATTCCACGCGGGGCCCTCGGCCCAGAGCGTGCCGTTATAGAGCCGCTCGATCGGCGCGTTGCCGAGCTTCGCCCCGAACCGGTCGTCGAGGACCACGACATCGGGCTCGGGATAGCGGACCGGAGCCGCACCCGGCGCAAAATCCCGAGCCATGGCAGCGGGTGCGAGCGCCCCGCCGACGGCGAAGGCGGCACCCAGGCCGAGTGCCGCCCGACGGTTGAAGACCACCCCTCCCTCACCCTCGTCCGCCGTCGTCTTCGGCCGCGCCAGATCGACAAAGCGCTGCAACTGCACCCGTGGCATCGTCGTCTCCCCTGATCGAACGCGCCGGTTGCTCCGGCGCTGGTTTCATAACGACGTGGACGATCATCCATTTTCGTCCGGCAGGCAAGCGCCACTTTATGCCGGGCAAGAAAACGGTGGGGCCGCGGAGAGGATCATCTTCCCCGCGCTTCCTACTCTTCGAAAATTCCGACTCTCAGTGATCGGCCGCGGCGTGGCTCTTGGCGAAGGCGGCCTGCTGCTCGGGCGTGGCCTCGGTCTGGTGCCGGGCCTTCCACTCGTCGTAGGGCATGCCGTAGACGATCTCGCGGGCCTCGTCGTAGGTGAGCTCGTGGCCCTTCTCCTCGGCCGCGGCCTTGTACCATTTGGAGAGGCAGTTGCGGCAGAAGCCCGAGAGGTTCATCAGGTCGATGTTCTGCACGTCGGGGCGGTCGCGGAAGTGCTGGACGAGGCGGCGGAAGGCTGCGGCCTCGAGCTCGGTCTGGGTCTGCGGATCGATCTCGGGCATGGTGTTTCCTCGGTTGTGGCGATCACTCTGCACGGCAGATGGCGCGGCCGGCGTCGGACCTCAAGCCGGGACGTCCTCGAGCGAGGCGTCGATCAGCCAGTCGACGACCTGGCGGCGCGCCTCGTCGGGCTCCGCACCGGCGGCGATGGCGGCCTGGTAGACGCGGAGCTGGTGGTCGGCGCTGGTGCCGTCCTGGACGATCTCACGGGCGCGCATCAGCTCCGGCAGGCAGCCGAGCTCGGCGGCGTCGTCCTTCAAGAGGTCGATCAGCTCGTCCATCAGCTCGGAGAACGGCACGAGGCGGCGCTGGCCGTAATCGGCGAGCGTGCCGCCGACGCCGAAGCGCTGGGCCCGCCACTTGTTCTCCTGCAGCAGCATCTGGCGGTAGTGCCGCCAAGTGTGGTTGGAGGCCCTGAGCCGGTAGAGATAGGCGAGCAGCGACTGGTAGAGGGCGGCGACGGTGATCGCGTCCTCGAGCTTGGTGCAGAGGTCGCAGACCCGCATCTCGAGGGTCGGGTGCTTGACCGAGGGGCGGATGTCCCACCAGATCTTGGTCGGATCGTCGCAGATCCCGATCTCGTCGAGGTCTGTCAGCAGGCCCTGCCAGTCGGCGAAGCTGGCGAAGCGCTCGGGAATGCCGGAGCGGGGCAGATCGCCGAAGATGGTCGGGCGAAAGGCCTTCAGCCCGGTGTCCTGGCCCTCCCAGAAGGGCGAGGAGGTGCTGAGCGCCAAAAGGTGCGGCAGGAAGTAGGTCGCCTGGTTCATCAGGTCGATCCGGAGCTCGTCGTCATCGATCCCGGCATGGATGTGCATGCCGCAGACCACCAGCCGCCGGGCCAGGGCCTGGAAATCCTCGGTCAGGATGCGGTAGCGGTCGAGATCGACGCTCTTCTGGTCGCGCCAGCTGGCCGAGGGGTGGGTCGAGACGGCGAGCAGGGCGAGGTCGAACTCGGCGGCGCAATCGGCGACGGTCCGCCTGATCCCGGCGAGCTCGCGCCTGAGGCTGGTGACGTTGCGGCAGATCGAGCTGCCGATCTCGACCTGGGCCTGGAGCAGTTCGTGGGTCACCTGCGAGCCCAGCGCCTCGCGGCAGGCGGCCATGAAGCCGGGCGGCGGGCTGATCGCGAGGTCGCCGGTGGCGCGCTCGACGATCAGGTACTCCTCTTCTATTCCAAGGGTGAAAAGTGGCCGGCGTGGCGCCATGCGCGAAGCCCCCCTGTGGTCGGCAGGTTGTCACCGTCGAAGATACTGTAGAGATCGGGATCGGCCAGCGCCGGCTCGAGGCAGTCGCCGAGCAGCGCGGCATAGCGGTCGATGCCCGGCTGCTCGGTGATCTCGTCCTGGCGGAGCTCGAACATGATGTGCGGCAGCCGGGTGCGCTGGGCGTGGAAGGTAATAGTGTAGCCGAACTCGCGCTGGCCGGAATAGGGCTGGTTGTCGCCGATCACCAGCTCCTCCTGCGCGTGCAGGCGCTCGAGCACCGGCCCGGCGAGGCGGCGGTCGCCGCGCCAGAGGATGCCCACGTGCCAGGGCCGGTCCTCGCCGGCGAGATGCGGGGTGAAGCTGTGCACGGCGACGAGCACCGGGATCTGGCCGATGCTGCGGAAGGCGGCGATGCGGCGGGCGACCGCCCTGTGGTAGGGCAGGAAATAGTCGCGGATGCGGCGATCGACGGCGGCTTCGCTCAGATGCTGGTTCTTCGGGATGACGCAGCCGTCGCTCACCGCCGGGATCGAGGTGACGGTGCGCGGCCGGCGATTGACGTCGATCACCAGCCGCGAGGCGTGGTTGAAGAGGGCGGTGGCCTGGAGCCTGGTCGCGAGCTCGCGGGTGACGGCCGCGGCACCGATGTCCCAGCCGATATGGCGCATCAGGTTGACCCGGCTGATGCCGAGATCGCCGATGGCGTCGGGGACGACGAAGCCGGCATGGTCGCAGAGCAGGATGATCGGCCGGCGGCCGGCCTCGACGATCTCGACGAGTGGGCCCCCGGGCGCCCGCGGCTCGCTCGCCGGGCGCCGGCGATCGGCCGGGCTGCCGGGCGCCGGCGGGTGGCATCGCTGCCTATTCGGCTCTGCGGGGTCTTGCCTATCGTCTCGCATCCCTGTCCTCTAGCGCGCACCGGCCGCTGCCGCCAAGTGGTCTGCGGTATCGCACGCCGCGCGGCATGAGCCGAGTGGCAGCCTCGCCGGCAGGTCGCCCCCTGCCGAAAGGTGGGTCGGCAGGCAGGGCTCGGGCGTGGGGGATCGTCGGTGGCATCGCAGCAGCAGCGCGCCTGGCTGGTTTGGGGGATCGCCGCCGGCTTTTTTGCCTACGGGTTCTTCCAGCGGGTGGCGCCCGCGGTGATCGTCGACGACCTGATGCTCGCCTTCGCCCTCGATGCGACGCTGATGGGCACCCTCTCGGCCAGCTATTTCTATACCTATGCCGCCTTGCAGGTACCGCTCGGCGTGCTGATCGATCGCCACGGGCCGCGGCTGATGCTGGCGGTGGGCGCCCTGACCGCGGCACTCGGCGGCATCCTCTTCGCCCTGGCGACCGGGCTCTGGTCCGCCTTGCTCGCCCGGTCGCTGATCGGCGCCGGGGTCGCGGTCGGCTATATCGGGACGCTCAAGCTGGTCGGCGCCTGGTTCCCGTTGCAGCGCTTCGGCCTTTTGGCCGGGCTGACGCTGGCCGCCGGCACGGCCGGGGCGATCGCTGCCCAGGTGCCGCTCTCGGTGGTGGTGGACGGCTTCGGCTGGCGCCCGACGCTTCTGGTGATGGGCATCGTCGGGATCGCCTTGGCGGCGCTGATCCTCCTGGTGGTGCGAGATCGGCCACCGGCCGTCGAGCGACCGGCCGCCGAGGCGGCGGCGGCGAAGCATGATCCGCCGCCGCCCGAGCACCGGCTGAGCGGCATCCTGGTCCGCCGCGAAACCTGGCTCCTGGTCGCCGTCACCGGCCTGACCGGGGCGCCGATCCTGGCCTTTGCCGGGCTCTGGGGGGTTCCCTATTTCGTTCAGGTGCACGGCCTCGAGCGGCCGGCCGCGGCCAGCCTCACCTCGCTCATGCTGGTCGCCTGGGCGGTGGGCGGGCCGGTCCTGGGCGCGCTGGCCGATCGGGTGGCGAGCCGGGCCCGGCTGATCCTCGTGATCGCCGCTGCCAACGCGCTGCTCTGGCTGCCGTTCGCGCTCTATCCGACCCTGCCGTTGGCGCTGGCCCTGCCGTTGATCCTCGCGCTGGGCCTCGGTGGCGGGGCGATGATCATCGCATTCGCGATCACCCGCACCGTGTTCGGGACGGCCGCGGCAGGCCAGGCGTTCGGCATCGTCAACACCTCGGTGCTGCTGTTCGGGGCCGGCGCGCAGACGCTGTTCGGGGTGGTTCTCGACCGGTTCTGGACGGGCGCGGTGGTCGCCGGCAACCGTGTCTACGAGCCCTCCGCTTATGCTGCGGGCTTCTTGCTGTTCTCGCTGACCGCGGCCGTGGTGGTCGCCGCCAGCCTCGCGCTCGCCCGTGTCGAGTTGCAACACAAAGACGTACCTGGCGACTGAATCGGCTTGGATCTTAATGATTTCTTCAATCTCTCGTGGTATTTCATTCCTCCGAGGCCAGAACTGCCGGGCCTTGTCGAGCGCTGATGTCTGGACGACGGGCGACCTGAATCGATGCTGAGACGCACTTTCTTTCGCGGGCTGGCCTTGCGCGGCCTGGCCGGTTGGCTCGGACTGGCCGCTGTTTTCGGCCTGCCGCGGCCGGCGCGGGCGATCGGCCGGTATCGACCGGGCCGGCGTGCCGAGGTCGATCTCCTGCGCTGCGTCAAGCACGAGCGAAAGCTCTACGCCTATCGCCAGGGCGAGGTCATCATGACCTTCAACGTGGCGCTCGGTCGCGAGCCGCGCGGGCACAAGGTGCAGGAGGGTGACGGCCGGACTCCGGAGGGTCGCTACTACATTACCGCGGCCCGCCACGACAGCGATTTCCACCTGTCGTTGAAGATTTCGTACCCCGACGCCGCGGATCGTGCCCGGGCCAGGGCACTCGGCGTTCATCCGGGCGGGCAGATCATGCTGCACGGCCTGGACCCGGGGATCGAGGCCGAATGGCACGACCGGCATTGGCTGTTCAACTGGACCAACGGTTGTATCGCGGTGACCAATCCCGAGATGGAGGTGTTGTGGGACAGTGTTGCTCTGGGCACACCCATCGAGATCATCGCGTGAAACGTCGAGACGCTCTTCTCGAAAAGTTGCAACCGGCTATATCGGAACCGCTCGGGAGCTTGTGCTCAACCATTAGGATAGAGGTCGTGGATCGAGTGCCCGACCGACCTGTCCGCATCCGCTGAGGAGATCGACCCCATGACCAAACGTTTCTTGATGATGAGCGGTGCCGCCGTGATGCTCGTGGCGCTGTCGGCCTGCGCCACGCGCGGCGACGTCGATTCGGTGCGCGCCGAGATCGCCAGTGTCCGGGCGATCGCCGAGGCTGCCGACCAGCGCGCCACGGCGGCCCAGGCCGAGGCCCAGGCTGCCTCCGCGGCTGCCGACCGGGCGGCGGCCGATGCGGCCGAGGCGAGCCGCAAGGCGGACGAGATCTTCCGCGCCGGCCTGCGCAAGTAGGCAGCGTCGAAACCGCATCTCGACCCACTGGCAAGGCGGCGGCGAGGAGCACGGCATGACCGGACGTAAAAGGTTGGTGGAGCACGGTGGCGCGGGCGGCTCCGGCTCGTCCCTGTCCTGCCCGTCCCGCCGCCACCTCCTCGCCGGCGTCGCCGGTCTCGCTGCCGCCGGCGTCGGCGGGCCGGCCGCCGCGATGCTCGACATCCAGCCTTTCGCCGGGCCGGACGGCTACGCGGGCGGCCCGGCGCTCGACGGCGCTGCGGCGCGTCCCGGCGTCCCGCTCGACGGCGACGTCACCGGCGCGCCGAGCTACCTGATCACCGACGGCGAGCGGACGCTGATCGACATCGCGCTCGAGCGCGACCTCGGGATCCTCAGCATTTCCGCGCTCAATCCCGGCATCGACGTCTGGGTCCCGGGGGCCGAGCGGCTGGTCGCCCTGCCGACGGCCTGGGTGCTGCCGGAGCACGAGCGGCGCGGCATCGTCGTCAACTTGGCCGAGCTTCGCCTCTACCACTACCCCGAGCCCGACACCGTGCCCAACGTGCACACGATCGGCATCGGCCGCGACGGCTTCACCACGCCACTGGGTGCGACGACGGTGACCCGCAAGCAGGCGAACCCGACCTGGTACCCGACCGCGGCGACCCGCGCCGACCGGCCGGAATTGCCCGGCGTGGTCCCGCCGGGACCGGACAACCCGTTGGGCCGGCACGCCATCTATCTCGGTTTTCCCACCTATCTGATTCACGGCACCAACCTGCCCTACGGGGTCGGCCGCCGGGTCAGTCGCGGCTGCATCCGGATGTATCCCGATTCCGTCGCCCTCTTGTTCGAGCGGGTGCCGGTCGGCCTGCCGGTCAGGATCATGGACGACCCGATCAAGCTCGGCTGGTCGAACGGCGATCTCTATCTCGAGGTGCATCCCGATCTCGAGCAGTTCGACGAGCTCGAGGCCGACTACCGCTTCACCGCCAAGCCACCGCCGGACATCACGCCACGGATCCTCGCCAAGGCCGGTGACGCAGGCGGCAGGCTCGCCTGGAACGTGATCGAGAAGGAGCTGGTCGCCCGCCGCGGCATCCCGATCCGAATCACCCGCCCCGAGGTCACCAGCGCCGACCGCCGCCACCGCTCCACCATTCCGAGCGATTTCATCGGCATCTATTGACGACCCCGGGCGCTGGGGGTCCAGAGAAAACAAGACGACGAGCGCAGCGTGAATGTCGCTCGACGCGTGTCGGACCAACAACGATATGTTAACATCGGTGACTCTCGCCGAAGATTTGCCGGCTCCGAGCCGGGAGCCGCAGGACCATCCGGATCGATACGGCGCCGCTGCCCGAGGGCGTGTAGGTGGCCATGCGTGCCATGTTGGGATCGGCGAACAGCGTCCCTATTGCGGATGCGATAGCGCTGGGCACGGCTATAATGTATTCATGAAGGAGGAACAATTCTTGGTAAGCCCGGGCCGCAAACAAGGCTCACGGGCCTCCGGGATGCTCTCGCGCGCCAGCGCCCTGACATCGTGATGGACGACAAAGGGGGATGCGGCGAATTTCCGTGACAATCTCCTGTCACTTGTGGAGACAGCAGACCTCGAGTCGGACCTCAGTTCTGGTGACGGCAACGAACTCGAGACCGAGTTTCGGGCCGCGCCTTCATCTTCCGCTTTGTTGGTCGATTGCTTTGCGCCGTTTCGCCGCCGGATCACCGCACTGACCCTGCCGATCGCCCGCACTTTTCACGACCTTGGGTTCGAGCGGAAGTGCCCGACTGGCCTTCGTGGCGGCCGGGCACCCAATCTCGATGTCCTGCTCTCGGGGCCAACCGGCATCGTGGGAGCCGAAGCGAAGCTGGCCGAATTTTTCGGAAGGCATCGGGGCGAATCTCCCCGCGTATGCAGATCAGATCCGAGACGGACGGCGTGAACAGGGCTACCTCGCGAAATGCTCCGTCTGGTGGCGGCTCCTTCTGATCGTGTCCCACCGCGTGGTGTAGCTGAGCTGTGCCCGGCTTGCTCTCCGGCGTTGGCCGGTGTTGGTCAGCCGGTCATGTCGGTGAGGCTGACGGTGGGATCATCGCCGGTCTGGGCGATGGTCTCGAGGGACATGTAGCGGGCTCTCTGGACCGCCCATTCGTCGTCCTGCTCGAGCAGCAGAGCGCCGACCAAGCGTGTGATGGCGGCCTCGTTGGGGAAGATGCCGACGACTTCGGTGCGGCGCTCGAGCTCGCCGTTGAGGCGCTCGATCGGGTTGGTCGAGTGCAGCTTGGTGCGGTGTTGGGCTGGAAAAGTCATGTAG